>CAYVJO010000384.1:0-3580 GCA_964451735.1 uncultured Hyphomicrobiaceae bacterium
CGCAGAGCACGCCCTTGTTCACCGGATGATCGCGATTGCCCTCGATATAGCGGACTTTACCGTCGCGTAAATGCACGTCTATCCCGCAGCGGCAGGCGCACATGTAACAAGTCGTTTTGCGGATCTCGTCTGAAACGTACGGCGAGGTGTCGAGCGCGTGCGCCTCCTTTTCAGCAGATAAAAGGCTTTCAACGGTTAAAGTACTCGCAAAGGCCATGAAGCACGCACCGCGCAAAATGAGGTCTACAAGCTCAAACTATGATGGCAGAAAAGAATTCATCGATCCAACAAGTTGATGTTGTTAAAATGATTAAAATAATCGATGATTTCTGATGACGTTGGAACAGCTTCGTATCTTTGTTGCCGTCGCCGAGCGAAGGCATATGACCCGGGCCGCCGCCGAGATCGGCATGACCCAATCAGCCGTTTCCGCCTCCATTAGAGCGCTTGAAACACAATACGGGGCAAAGCTTTTCGACCGTGTGGGCCGGGGTATCGATTTGAGCGAAGCCGGACGCCGTTTTCTGCCGGAAGCGCGCGGGGTTCTCGACCAGGCCGCGGCAGCGCGTGCCATGCTGGATGATTTTTCCAAGGTTCCGGGAGGCCGGCTGTCGATCGCGGCAAGCCAGACGATTTCCAGCTACTGGCTGCCCAGGAGGCTGACCGATTTTCACGCCGCCTATCCGGGCGTCCGCCTCGATGTCTCGGCTGGCAATACGAGGCAGGTCGAAAGCGCGGTGGCGGAGGGCGCGGCCGACCTCGGTTTCGTCGAAGGGCGGATATCTCACCCCGCCTTACTGCGTTTGCCCATAGACGACGACAGACTTGTCATGGTGATGTCTACCTCGCAATCCGGACCGCCGCGACGCCCCTGCGGCAAGCTTGATATGCGCTCGATCAACTGGGTTATCCGCGAGGAAGGATCCGGAACGCGAGACGCTCTGGAGGACTTGGCGCACGCTGAGGGCATGGCCTTCGATCAACTCCGTATTTTTCTCGTTCTGCCAAGCAATGAAGCAATACGTGAAGCCGTTGAAGCCGGCGCTGGCGCAACCATAATCTCCGAACATGTCGTCGCGCGCGATATTGCGGCAGGCGCGCTCATTTCGATACCGATCAGCCTGCCACGCCGTGAATTCGCGCTGGTCCGCCATAAAGACCGTTACCTCTCGGCAGCCCTCCGCGCGCTCGTATCAATGCTTACCGCCGATATGCAAGCGCATTGACAGTTGTTGAATGAGCGCAGCTAGGTGTGGAACCTCGACAGTTTGTCCCGGTTCAGGCCGAGGCGACTGATTGGCTTTTGATGGCAATCACTTCCATACAACTCCGGTAGCGCTCGCTGACATTGTAGAAGATCGGCCGGAAACCGTGCTCCTCCAGCAACGCGTAAAGCCTCTTTCGAGAGAAATTATGGTAGTGTTCGATCTCGCCCCAATAAGGATTGACGCTGTTGCTGTCCATGATGCGCCAGATCATGGTCGCCATATTCGGCATGGAACAGAAGAAAATCCCATCCGGATGCAGCAGCCTGTTGGCGGTGGTCAAAGCGGCGGTAGGATAAGGGATATGCTCCAGCACGTCGGCCATCGAGATGACCGAGAAACGCCCGGCCATATCGAGTTCCTCCATGGGCGTCGAATAGGCTTCATAGCCGAGCTTTTTCAACGTAGCCGTATTCTCACGCCGAAGATCGATCCCCACCGGGACATAACCCCATTCCTCCGCTGTAAACAGCAGCGATGCATTGCCGAAACCGACATCCAGCCAGTCTCCTCCGGGTTTGAGCTTGGCGATCTGAGCAACGATCCGCGCCGATACGAAACGCTGTGCCTCGACATCGTGGCCGACCGCCTGATGCGGCAAGGTCTTGGCAAAGATAATGTCGCTTGCCTCGGGCGTAAAATAGCCCTCTGTGAAAACATGGCTACAGGACATACAACGGTTCCAGGACATATTCGGCGGCAATATTGCGTTATAGGAGGGATGGTTGGTGCAATCCGCGGTGTTGATAGAGGTAAAATTCGCACTGCTGCAAAGCGGACAGGCTTCGTAGAGGATCCGCGGCCCTGACACTGGGCCTGAAATGGAGACGGAATTGGGACGCACGGATGGCGAGGGATTGTCGTCAACAGTATCGGTTAGAAACTCCAGAGCGTCTTCACATCCCGCAGCGAAAGCTTGCGGGCGTTCGCCGCGCTCGTGTAACTCGGCCATATGTTCAAACGCGGCTTCGAGGTTGCGCGTATACCGTCCGATATCGAAAAGCGGCGCGGTGTGTTTCGTCTTATTGAGATGATCGCGAAGCGCAGTCAGCCTGTCTGGATTGCGTGCCAGGACAAGCGCCGTTCTTTCGTACTGCTCAAGGGAATAGGTGATCAGCTCATCGAGCCCGACTGCTTTCAACAGGCTGCCGCAAACGCGCGAGACGAAGGTTTCGCCCGCGCATGTCAGAACCGGCAAGCCAACCCAAAGCGCATCGCTCGCCGTCGTATGGGCGTTCACAGGCAAACTATCGAGGAAAAGGTCAGCAACGCGGTGGCGCGCCAGATGAGAAGCCGGTTCCAGTTTCGGTGCGAAAACGAGCCGGGCCGGATCGACGCCCATGGAGGCTGCCTTGCGCTGCAAATTTTCACGCATGAGTGGAGCCGATTCGAGAAGCCATAATACACTTCCAGGCACGTTCTGAAGCAGGCGCATCCAGATGGAGAACATGTCTGAGGTGATCTTGTAACTGTTGTTGAACGAGCAGAATACGAAGCCTCTCTCAGGCAAGCCGCATTCGGCTCTTGAGGGCGTGCGTTCGGCAATCGCGCGTTTGGTATCGTTAGGCTGATAGCAGCCTGGCAGATGGACGATTTTCTCGTCGAAGAATGGCTGCTGATCCATCGGTGCTATAAATGAATCGGCGATGATGTAATCGATGAATTTGGCGCCCATCGTGCCGGGATAGCCAAGATAGTTGACCTGGACCGCCGCCGGACGGCAGGAGAGAATCTCGGTGCGCGCGTCGGTCGTGTAGCCCTTCAGGTCCACGAGAATGTCGATCCCGTCCTGATTGATACGTTTTGCCGCTTCAGCGTGTGAGAGAGGGGCGATACTCGTGAACCGGTCGAAAGCGGAAATCAGCCTGCGGCGAAGGTCGCTTCCATCGTCACGGCTAAAGCAATAGCCGAAAATTTCAAAGCGGCTCCGGTCATGCCGCTCAAAGAGTTCAGCAATGAGATTAGGCGTTGCGTGACGGTAGAAATCTCCAGAGAGATAACCGATCCTGAGCCGCCGCTCCGGCGAGGCGCTGCGTGGCGGCCAATGTGTCAGCGGCGTCGAAATCGGACGCGGCAAGCCCTCGGCCCAAACACGCGCACTGAGCAGGTGCTCTTCCGCATTACACGGAATGTTCAGGATCGGAAAGGAGGGAACGCGCTTACCCTTACGGTAGGTCGAGGTCAGAATCCTGTTTTCTACTGCCCCCAGGCCGTCCCAGTCACACGCCGCGCGCCGAAGATGATAATGATCGACAAGTGCACCAGCGTTGTCAGGATCGATGGTCAGCGCCTTGGCGTATGTCGCAATAGCGTCG
>CAYVJO010000385.1:0-3576 GCA_964451735.1 uncultured Hyphomicrobiaceae bacterium
CGACCTTCAGGTTATGAGCCTGACGAGCTACCGGGCTGCTCCACCCCGCGTCACTTCATGAAAAAAGAAGAGTCCAATAATTTTCGAAGGACCACTTATTTTTCAAACTATCTAAAGGTAAGTGGTTGATCAACATACGCTCCACTTTTGTAGCGTATGCTATTAATCAAAGACTTTGGGATTTTTAGTAACGAAGTGTTTCATTAGACCAAATATGCATAGAACGCAAGCCCCGTAGAACCCACTTTCACTCCGCAGCGGCTTTATACACGGATTGTGCCGTTTCGTTCGCGGTTTCGCGTTTCGCCCGCCAAATGAATGAGATGTTCCGTGCATAGATCAAGAGACCCGAACCCTGTCCAAGCATGAAAACGGGATCCATACGATAGATTGCGTAAACAAAAAGCATCAGCCCGCCCACGAAGCTGAAATACCAAAATGTCTCCGGAACGATACTGCGTTTAGCACGCTCGCTCGCAATCCATTGAATGATGAAACGCATGGAAAACATGGCCTGGGCAGTGAAGCCAATGGTCAGCCAAACCAGCTCAGTGGTCGAAATCCCAGCCCACCATGCCGCTAAATTCGAAAAATTCATCGGTCGTCTCGCTTCAATCTTTCAGTACCGATCTTGTGCTATTCACCCGCAACCTGGCGCGCGCGCAAAGCCCCATCCCGAGGGAGATGACTTCCGGTCACATGCAGCACTTGCGCAGAGTCTTCAACGATATGCGGTGTCTTTGTTCGTTTCCGCAGCCACACCACCCCAAAAAGATCGTAAATGCCGGTAAGGGCCCGCCCGAAATTGGTGTATTTCGATTGTCCCGCAAGACGCGCACGGTCGTTTACTGGCTGGTACGCGACGCGATAACCATTCATGAGAAAAAGCGCCGGCATGAAACGATGCATCGAGGTGAAGAACGGCAAGCGCAGATAGGCTTCGCGCCAATAAACCTTGATGCCGCAACCGCTATCGGGACAGTGGTCTTTGAAGGCAGCGTTGCGGATCGCATTGGCGACAGTCGAGGCTATCTTGCGCGAACCTGCAGCCTGACGCTTCGACCTAACGCCGCCGACCATGGCTGGACCGTCGTTTAAATTCACGCCCAGTCGATCGAGAAGATGGGGAATATCGCGCGGATCGTTCTGACCATCGCCATCCATTGTCGCGATGATTGGTCCAGTGGCCGCCAAAACGCCGGACCGAATCGCGGCGCTCTGGCCCGAGCGCGCACTATGGCTCAAATAGCGCAGATTAGAGTAACGCCCGATCAGGGCTTTGACCTCATCTCCCGTTGCGTCATCGCTGCCATCATCCACGACTATGACCTCGCCAAGACGATCCCGAGGGATTGCCTCGAAAGTTTCCTCGACGAGCCGGGCAATGTTCCCAGCTTCATTTAAAGCCGGTATCACGACAGAAACGCTCATCGGCGCCCCTTTTCGGATCCTTGGCGCAACTGCGCCGGACGTGCCTATCCCCATAGATAGCTGGAATAGCAGGCTTTCACTCTCTATCACAACCAGATAAATTGGGCCTTTCAGAGGGAAGATCAGGGCTTTATGAATAGCGTTAACACTGCTTGGTCATGCACTTGCGCGGGATTGGAGCTTTCGTGAACCAAGATAGGGCGATCAAAATCCCCGGATTCGAGCCTGCGCCATTGGCGGCCGGGAACCCGACTTTTGGCGCCGCTGGCCGGCTGTTCGCACCATTACTGGCCATTGTCGGCGTGCTCACCGCACTCCGGCTCACGGCCAACGCCTTCGCTAACACCGAGCTGTTCTTCGATGAGGCGCAATATTGGTTCTGGTCACGCGAATTGGCGTTCGGATATTATTCGAAGCCGCCTTTGATCGCTTGGATCATTAGGGGGGCCACGGAAATCTGCGGCGATAGCGAGGCCTGTATCCGCACCCCGTCAGCGCTGTTCCATGCCGGAACGGCGCTAGCGATCCATGGCATTGGAAAGTTGCTTTTCGATCAGCGGATCGGCTTTTGGTCCGGCCTTGCATACGCAACCCTTCCAGGCGTCACGCTTTCATCAACGCTCATCTCGACCGATGCTCCGCTCCTCTTCTTTGTTGCTACAGCGCTCTGGTCTTATCTCAAGCTGGCAGACAGCCGGTCCTGGTTATGGGCCGGTTTGTTCGGCGCAGCCATCGGCTTCGGTTTCCTGTCCAAATACGCAATGGCGTATTTTCTCATCTGCATGGTGCTGGCACAGCTCGGGCAACCGAAATACCGCCGACTGTGGTCGGATGCCCGTTTCTATGCCGGGCTTGCGATCGGGGCGGCAATCCTTGCGCCAAATATTTTATGGAATACGCAAAACGGCTTTGCGACCCTCTCCCATACCGCAGATAACGCCAACTGGGGTGACTCACTTCTGCATCCTGTAGCCGCTCTCGAATTCATCGGCGGCCAGTTTGGCGTATTCGGGCCGATATTCTTTGCGGCCTTTCTGCTCTTTTGCATAAGCTGGCTGCGCGATCCGGCCGTGCGCGCGCGAAATGCCGGAGCTGCGGCTTTATTGCTTACCTTCGCGGTTCCGGTGATCCTCCTTATGACGTTTCAAGCCCTCCTGTCGCGCGCTCATGCGAACTGGGCGGCATTTGCCTATGTGGCAGCGACAGTATTGATGACGGGGGTCTTGCTGCGAGAAGGTTGGACAAGACTCTTTCAGGCCTCGCTTGCTCTGCATTTGGCGGTTTTCGTTCTGGTTTCCGTTGGCGGCATTCTAGCGGGACGCATTTCGTTGCCAGGAGGGAGCGATCCATATGCGCGCGTGCTCGGATGGAAAGCGCTTGCGGAAGCGGCAGCGGAACAGGCTCGCGCAGGGGGCTTCAAAACCATCGCCACGGATAAACGCGCGTTGGCTGCGGAGCTTTTTTATTATCTCCGCGAAGAAAAGCTTGAAATCGTCGCGCTTGGCGGCGGCGGACGGCCACGCGATCATTTCGAGTTGACGCGCCCATTGACAAGCGCAACGCCGAGGCCCGTGCTTCTCGTAAGTTTCACAAATAAATTGCCCGACAATGCTCGGGCAATAAGCGTTCAAAAATTTCCAGCCGGCTTATCAAGCACACGCCAAGTATATTTTTACAAACTTGATTAAGTTTGGCGACCACTCATCTATCTCGGATTATGTAGGGTAGTACGTCACTGAGGCAGTGCGAACCATAATCCTTGTCAACCATGGTCTCATCTGTAAATCTTGCATCACCCGTCACTGCGCTGCGCCCACCGACTGGAATAATAGTCGCGTTTGGAACGTTTTCTTGAATGATCCGCATAGCCTCACGGTCATAATTCGTCAATAGGTTAGGCTCATTCGCTAAAGTTGGCATAAGTATGACAGGTTTGCCATCTGGCCCAATGCCTTGAACCATGTTCATATAGTTCAAGTAGGCGCTGCCGCCTGAAAGCCCCTCAAACGGTATGCCGTTCTGGGCAATATTCGAGCCAGGCTCGACGAGTTGACCTGACGGAAGGCCAACTGCTTTAAATCCGAAACGATTTAGAGCGTTTTCGGTTTAATCCGGCTCATATCCGGCTGCAGCGAAGAAGTTGGC
>CAYVJO010000386.1:0-3562 GCA_964451735.1 uncultured Hyphomicrobiaceae bacterium
CTCCGCCGATGCGTCGTCAAATTCGGCCGACGCCATGGTCGCGCCATGAATGCCGTCGCGCCCAGTCTTGGAGCCGACATAGACGACCGGATTGCCCGCGCCGGCTGCTGCGGAGTAGAAAATCCGGCTCTTATCGACAAGCCCCACGCACATGGCGTTGACGAGAATATTATTGTTGTAGCGCGGATCGAAGTTTGTCTCGCCGCCGACTGTGGGAACGCCTATGCAGTTGCCGTAATCGCCGATTCCAGCGACGACGCCGGTTAAAAGATGCCGTGTTCTGGCATGGTCAGGGGAGCCGAAACGCAGCGCGTTCAGATTGGCAACGGGGCGTGCGCCCATTGTAAAAACGTCGCGCATGATGCCGCCGACGCCGGTTGCCGCGCCTTGATAGGGCTCGATGAAGGACGGGTGGTTGTGACTTTCCATCTTGAAGACGGCGGCCAGACCATCGCCGAGGTCGACGATTCCCGCATTCTCGCCAGGGCCCTGAATAATTTGGGGGCCTTCCGTGGGAAGCAGCTTTAACCACACTTTGGAGGATTTATACGAACAGTGCTCCGACCACATGACGGAAAAGATGCCAAGCTCGGTGTCATTCGGCTCGCGTCCCAACAGGGACCTCAAACGCACAAATTCTTCCGGTTTCAGCCCGTGCTCGGCGATCCGTTCAGGGCTTACAGTCCAATTCGTAGGATCAGCAGTCGTCATTGTGCCGCCATAAGGAATATCAGGAGAGATGGATCGGCATAACCGGTGAAACGGCTAGCGGGACAATTTGCTCATTGCCCGCCAGTTCAGAGGAGAATGTTTGGCACACTGACGCAGCAAAAAGACTTATCTGTCAATGCGTTATCTCACTGTTCTTCAGTCAACTATACCAAATTCCAGCCGTAGTTACCATTTGAAGCCGCCTTGGCGCCAGATCATGCGCCGGCTGGAAGTCAAGGCCGGTTCAACGGCCCTCTTCCTGGTCGAGCTCAAATTCTGCGATGCCCTGCTTGAGCATTTCGGGAGCTTCTGCCAGAAATTCATCTTCATCGTAATATTCGACATAGGGAGGGAAATAGCCTCCATCGTCGAAGTCGTCTTCGCCTGGCGTTTCTCCGACGGAAGACTGGAAGGTTATGCTGGCGTCTTCATTCACAGTGATCGTTGCCAGTTTCTCCTTGCTGGGCACATGCGCGATGGCGATGGAGGGCTCACCCGTCTCCGCAAGCGAGAATTCCAATCTCCGGCTTTGTATCTTCTCTTTGAGCTTGGCAAACAGCTGTTCCGTTGCAGATTTGACGCCCAACGGGTCGAGCTTGGGCGTTTGCAACTCGCGTTTCAATTGATCGACTTCGTCATCAAACCCCATGATCGTTCCCCTTGAGCGTTGGATTGAGCCAGCTGATAAGGCGGCTAGTGGTTTGACTGAAACATTTGCATCCTCTTGCCGCGTCGTAATCCGCAAAAGTTTCAGTCACAAGAACAACTCGCTAAATATCGTTTCTACTTGAGCTTTTTGAATTCGAGGTTTGTTGGCGAGCTTTTCAGCAACGGTCGCTCAAATTTCAAATTCGCTCCATTAATGAAGACTATCAACGAGCGACTCGAATAATCGCCGGCCATCAGTACCTCCCAAAACGGGATCAGCGGCGCGTTCCGGGTGTGGCATCATCCCCATGACTCGCCTGCTTGGGCTGAAAAGGCCAGCAATATTGCGCTGCGAGCCGTTCGGGTTTGCTTCATCCGTGACGTTGCCCTGCTCATCACAATATCGGAAAGCGATCAGCCCTTCTTGCTCCAGCCGGTCAAGCGTCTGAGCTTCGGCGTAATAATTGCCGTCCTTGTGAGCGATGGGGATACGGATCGCCCTGCCGGTTTCGTAAAGTTTGGAGAACACAGTATCATTGCGTTCTGGCCGGATTTGAACGTCCCGGCATATGAATTTCAAAGAAGCGTTGCGCATGAGCGTTCCAGGCAGAAGGCCAGCTTCGGTCAACACCTGGAACCCGTTACAGATCCCGAGTACGGCAACCCCCCTTCGCGCCTTCTCAATCACTGCGCGTGTGATAGGGGAATGCGCCGCCATAGCGCCCGAGCGCAGATAATCACCATAGGAGAAGCCGCCTGGCAATACGATCAGGTCGCATTCAGGCAACGTGCTTTCTCCGTGCCAGACCATTTGCGGGGATCGGCCGGTCACCGCTTCAAGCGCGATCGCCGCGTCGCGGTCGCAATTCGAACCCGGAAATACCACGACGGTCGTTTTCATCACGCCGCGCCTTCCAGCTCATAGCGGTAGTTTTCAATGACCGGGTTGGCGAGAAGTTCCCTGCACATGCGCTCTAACGCTGCGTGGGCCCGCTCGGGATCGGTCTCTGCCAATTCAACCTCGATGAACTTGCCTTGGCGCACATCCTCGACGCCGGATATGCCCAGAGCGCCGAGCGCGTTGGCAATCGCCTTACCCTGCGGATCGAGGACGCCATGTTTCAATGTAACCGTTATCCGGGCTTTCATGATCGACCTCGACGCGACTAGTCTGTGACGCGACTAGTCTGTTTTGATTTACCTCAATTGGAGCGCACCAACACCGGGCCGGACGTTTTCGGGTGGCCGTTCTCCACAAGAATTCCCAACCGCCGTGCAACCTCCTGATACGCCTCGATCAGCCCGCCCATATCACGGCGGAACCGATCCTTGTCGAGCTTGTCCTTCGTCTCGACATCCCATAAACGGCAAGAATCAGGACTGATTTCATCAGCAAGGATGATACGAACCATATCGTTTTCATAATGCCGGCCGAATTCCACCTTGAAGTCAACGAGGCGAATGCCGATACCGAGAAAAAGTCCGGAAAGGAAATCGTTAATGCGCAGGGAAAGCGCCATGATCTCGTCGATTTCCTGCGGATTGGCCCAAGCGAAGGCCGTTATGTGCTCTTCCGAGACCATGGGATCGTTAAGCTGGTCGTTCTTATAGTAGAATTCGATGATCGAGCGCGGCAGGGGTGAGCCTTCCTCAAGCCCCAGACGCTGAGCTATCGAGCCTGCCGCCACGTTACGTACGACTACCTCCAATGGCACGATTTCAACTTCGCGGATAAGCTGTTCGCGCATATTGAGGCGCCGCATGAAATGGGTAGGCACGCCGATTTCGCCGAGCTTGGTAAACAAATATTCCGAGATCCGGTTGTTGAGGACGCCTTTTCCTTCGATACGTTCATGTTTTTTGTTGTTGAACGCGGTGGCGTCGTCTTTGAAACGCTGGATCAGTGTGCCGGGTTCGGGTCCTTCATAAAGGATCTTCGCCTTGCCTTCATAGATTTTGCGACGGCGATTCATAGGGATCGAACCTCGCTTGATGTCAAATAGTAAACGACTGCAACGCGCGAATTCCGCGCGGCAGTTACTTGATGCATATATAACCTAACAAAGGCGCGGACAAGTTCAGCAGCGCGAGCTCCAGCCCCCGTCACTTAACCTTCCGCCCGTTAAGGCGATTTGCGTACCATGAACCTAACGGTTTTAAATGCACGAAACAATCTTTTGATCAAAAGCGCCGACCACAGCTC
>CAYVJO010000387.1:0-3552 GCA_964451735.1 uncultured Hyphomicrobiaceae bacterium
TTTCAAGGAGCCTTTGCCGCTTTCGAAAATCGATAAGTTCACATTCGCGGTCTACGATCCGACGTTTTACGTCGATTTCGCTCTTGCGAAAGACACGCCAATCCGGCTCAGCGATACGTCATCGGGGTGCTCACCGGTGGTAAACGATCCCAATCCGCCGGCATCTAGTGGCGTCGCTTCGACGCTGGGGGAAGCGTTTTTTAATGACGCTGATGCTACAAGTGCACTTGCCGAGCAATATGCAAAAACCGTAAGCATTTCCTGCAAGGCCGGTTAAGCGCGCCATGATCCGAACAATTACCGCCATTTTTTTGGGCTGCTTCCTCCTTGCGCAGCCCCTTATGATGAACGGCCAAGCGTACGCTCAAGCGCCCGATAGAAACGAAACTGCCCCTAACGCGGCTTGGCCTTCGCGCACACCATCCCAAGAAACAGCTCCGAAAGCGGCCTGGCCGGTATCGCCGAGCGTTGCGCAACCCGGCGCGCAGACTTCCCCGAGCATGGTATCCGGTTGGTGGCGCTGGCTCCTGGACACGCAGCAAACCCTTCACAGACAACTCGCCGATGCCGTTAAAGGCCTGAAGGCGGAGCACAGTATCAGCGCCGGCTTCCTCCTCGTCGCTATCAGTTTTCTCTACGGCGTCTTTCACGCAGCCGGGCCAGGCCATGGGAAGGCGGTCATTTCGTCTTACGTGCTCGCAAATGGCGCAACCCTCAGACGCGGGATCGTCCTCTCCTTTCTAGCCGCTGCGATGCAAGCACTATCGGCGATCGCGATTGTCGGCGTTCTCGCCATTGCGCTGAATGCGGCGGGCATTCAGATCCAGCAAATGGTCCGCCGATTCGAAACGGTGAGCGGTCTTCTCATCGCCTTGACGGGTCTTTGGCTGCTGTATCTTTATATGAGGCGGCGTCTTGCCGGAGACGCTGCGGGGAAGGCGGCCGAGTTTCCAGTACCGAATTCAGCCGGAGATGCCGTGCATCACCAACACAAGCGCCACGATCACGTGCACGCTCATGACGATGGATGCGGTTGCGGCCACGCCCACATGCCGGATGCGAAGGCGATTCAGAAAAATTGGTCGCTTGCCAATGCCGCCGCCATCGTTTTCGCTGTTGGCATCAGGCCCTGCACAGGGGCTATACTTGTGCTGATCTTCGCTTTGACACAAGGATTGTTCTGGGCTGGCGTCGGAGCGACATTCGCGATGGCAATGGGCACGGCGATTACGGTATCCTCGCTTGCGGTCATGGCGGTCGGCTCGCGCGACCTCGCTGTTCGTTTCGCTGGCAGCCGCTTGACGAATGGTATCTACGATTTTGCCGCCATTGGCGGATCGCTGCTGGTCATGCTGCTCGGTGCGGGCTTATTCATGGCGTCTCTTGGACCCGCCAAGCCGTTCTGACGTCCTAAAATGGAGACCGCATATGGCACTCTCCCCGATCAAAGCCGTGCTTTTCGATGCGTACGGCACGTTGTTCGACGTCCATGCGCCCATAGCCAGCATGGCTGGCGAAATCGGCCCGGACGCAAGCGCGATTTCCGATGTCTGGAGGGCAAAGCAACTTCAATACAGCTGGCTACGCAGTCTGATGGGAACCTATGCCGATTTCGAGACGGTAACCGCGGATGCACTCGATTACGCCTTGAGCCAATACCACGTACTGGACCGATCCTTACGAGACCGGCTTCTCGGTCTTTACCTTGCCCTTGACGCTTATCCCGACGCTGTCAGCGCGCTGCGAAAGCTCAAGGCCAAGAACGTCGTCACGGGGATATTATCGAACGGTTCGCCGAAAATGCTGGAGTCGGCGGTCTCGTCGGCAGGACTGACGGATCTGCTCGACCATGTGCTCTCCGTCGAGAAGGTGGGAATATATAAGCCGCATCCGCGGGTCTACCGCTTAGGTGAGGAGCGCCTTCAGCTCCCCGCCAATATGATCGGCTTCGTCTCCGCCAATGGCTGGGACGCGGCTGGCGCGGCTCATTACGGCTTCCATGTCGTCCATCTTAATCGGTTCGAGCAGCCGGCGGAAAGGCTGCCCTACGGTCCGGCTCTTGTCGTCAAGACGCTGGAGGAGGCTGCCGCCGCAATCACTTGATTGCGATGACAGATAAGAGGCTGGTGAAACTTTTTTCCTATAACATATAGTCTTGGAAAGTTTCATTCATACTTCAGGAGGTAGCCCCATGGCGCTCGCCAAGGTCGGCCTCGACGACAAATACGATCTCAGCAAAACGCGCATTTACGTGAGCGGCAGCCAGGCGGTCGTGCGGCTGGCTTTGATGCAGCATCAGCGCGACAAGGCCGCAGGACTGAGAACGGCAGGCTATGTCACCGGTTATCGCGGCTCCCCGCTAGGCAATCTAGACCAGACCTTTCAGCGTGCGTGGAAGGCCCTCCAGCTTCGCGACATCGTTTTCCAGCCTGGTCTCAACGAGGATCTTGCTGCCACGGCGCTTTGGGGATCGCAGCAGGCGGAGTTGCGCGGCGAAGGCCGCTTCGATGGCGTTTTCGGTATCTGGTATGGCAAGGGACCCGGGGTCGATCGCTCTGGCGATGTGTTCCGCCACGCCAATCATGCCGGCACATCGCGCTATGGGGGCGTACTGGCGCTGATGGGCGACGACCATACATGCGAGTCCTCGACATCCGCCCATCAGTCGGAATTCGCATTTGTCGACACGATGATCCCGGTACTGAATCCCGCGAACGTGCAGGATATGCTCGATTTCGGCCTTTACGGTTTCGCTCTGTCGCGCTTCGCGGGAGTCTGGGTCGGCCTCAAATGCGTAAAGGACAATATCGAGCAGACCGCGGTCATCGACGCCACGCCGGACCGCGTCAATCCGGTCATTCCCGCCGATTTCGAAATGCCTCCCGGAGGTCTAAACGTCCGGCTCCATGACACGCCGCTCGGCAAGGAAGCCCGGCTGCACGATTTCAAGCGCCCCGCGATCCTCGCCTTCGCGCGCGCGAACGGCTTAGACCGCACGGTCTTGAGCGGCGGGCGCGCGCCGAAAATCGGTATCGTCACGGCTGGCAAGAGTTATCAGGACGTCGCCGAAGCGCTCGACCTTCTCGGCATCGATGAACTTCGCGCCGCCGATCTCGGCATCCGTCTCTACAAGGTCGGCCTCACCTACCCGCTTGAGCCGCAAGGCGCGCTCGCCTTCGCGAAAGGGCTCGACCTGATTATTGTCGTTGAGGAAAAGCGCGCCTTAATCGAGGTGCAGCTCAAGGAGGAGCTCTACGGACGGGCCAATGCGCCAAGGATTATCGGCAAGCATGATGAAAAAAGCGCCTGGCTGTTCCCCGCGAAAGGCGCGCTGGAGCCGGTTCAGATCGCTCTGGTGCTAGCCCGGCGCATCCTCGAAAGAGCGGACGCACCCGATATACGCGCGCGCATCGCGGACCTGGAAGCTGCCGACGCCGCGGCGCAATCCGCGCAATCGCTCATCGAGCGCATCCCTTATTTCTGCGCGGGCTGCCCGCATAATTCCTCGACCGTCGTTCCAGAAGGCGCGCGCGCCTATGCCGGGATCGGTTG
>CAYVJO010000388.1:0-3544 GCA_964451735.1 uncultured Hyphomicrobiaceae bacterium
GGGACCGCCGTGACCGCGAAGCCGGCATACATCGCCAGCACCCGGATATAGCGGAAACTGTCCTTGATCTTGAGAAGCGCATTCAGCGCGGTGCGGGTCAGGGCAATGAAATGGGTAGCGCCATAGACTTGGGCGCGATCCAGAAAAATCCGGCACATCGTGTAATAAACAGAATAGGCCGCACGGTAGACGAAGGACAGCTTATCGCGCTCTGATCTGACGCCGACGACAATCCCGGCCGTGTCGTTCGCTTTCTCGGCGAAGTGCGGGATTAGCGAGGGCGGATCGGTGGCCGGGTTGAAAATGACGATGACGTCGCCAATCGCTTGCTCCAATCCACACGCGATTGCATGTTCGAAGCCGAATGGACGCGTCAGTCGCACATAACGGATTTTGGGGATTTCCAGGCGGGCTTTCTCAAAAAAGCTGCGCGTTCCATCGGCCGAACCGTCATCGACGAAGATCAGCTCATAATGGCCCAAACGCTCCTCCATGACCGCGCTTAGTTCCGCCACCAGCAAGGGTAGAATGTCCCTGTCGTTTTCAAGCGGGATAATGACGGATACAAAGAGATCGTGGCGCATCGGCTTAGACAGAGCTCCCTTCCGGCATGCGGCTCGGACTTACGGCGAACAGGTCGTCGAGGTCGTAGATATTGTCGATCTTGCCGCCCAGCAACGATACGACGTTCGGCGCGTCCGGGTCCCTTTTGAAAAGGATCGGGCGGCTGTCATTTGCGCCACTCTGGGGCAGGATGGTCTTAACCTCCCAGAGAGACTCCACATACTCAGCCTCGCTCAGGGCGGGTAAATATCGGGCGGCGTCCCGCCACATGTCGCCGAAGCGGGAGGGCAGGGGGAATACCGGCTCGTGCCCCCCCTCATAACCGGTTCCGCTTTCCTCGGCCCAGCTGTAATGCGGCGTGTAGCTGACATGGCTGAGCGTGGAAAGGTCCCGCGGAGGAAAGGGCATGAGAGAGAAGAATGGCCCGCACATCACGGTTACGCTGAGATCGCGAAGGCGGGGGGGCAGTCTGACCAGCGCCATTTCCGTCGCCTCATGGCGCAAGCGGATGGGGTTGAGGCCGCTTCGGGATAGCAGGCCGTTGAGCCGGGCGTAGGTGCAATTATACAAATGATGGCAGCCAAGCGTCATCCGTTCACCGGTTTGTACTCCGCGTGTTTCGACGGTTAGATCCAGCGGCTCCTTGTCATGACGCGGCCTTACACTGACCGCTTCGGTTTCGAACAAAAGATCGATGCCGGTCTTGCGTATGCGGCTCCAAAGCTCGGCGCGCAGTTTGTCGGCGTCGAATACATGCTCCGTGACGGCGTAGACCGCCTCGACAAGATCCTCGTCGAAAAGGTAGCGCACATGGTCCGGAGCTGGCCGCAAAGCCGCGCCGATACGATGGCAGAAGGTTTCGAATTGCGCGGGCGTGACGTTGGATCGCCGGCGCGCGATAGCATAATATTGATCGAAATCCCTGACGATCGCGCTTCGGAATTCCTCCTGAAAACGCGGCGCATTTACGCGAGAGCGCAGCCCCGTGAGAATACTTCGAGGGTAATGATACCCATTGTGGACGCGCGCCTGATTGTTATACGAGGCTCGTTGGAGCAGGTCAGCCTCGCGCTCCACAATCGCGATGCGATCGTTGGGCCGCATCTGCGCCAGACGCAATGCCACATGGCAGCCATACATTCCACCGCCGACGATCAGATGCGCATAATCCATGAGGCCGCCAAAAGTCGGTTCATCCCGCAATCGCCGAATGGGGGGGCTTGAAACGCCGCATCTCATCCTTCAATTCGCGAATACCCGAAAGATAAAGCATGGACAGGTTGAAAAGGCGGGCCCCCGACTTGGAGTCCGGCTGATCGACCCAGTCAACTGGCATATCAAGGATCGATGCCTTCATCCATTCGGCTCGTACGGCGAGTTGAGTGACGAAAAACCAGTCGTCGGAGAAAGGAAATTGGTCCGCCATCCGCTCGTAAAGCCCGCGCCTAATGAATTTGAAGCCGCACATCGCGTCCGAGAAGGAGACGCCAAGCCGGGCGCGCAAGAGACCGTTGAAGGCGCGGGAGGTGAAAGCGCGCAGCAGCGTACGGTTCCTGACCGAAGCGCCGGGCATGAGCCGCGAGCCGAGATAGAAATCGTAGCCTGCCCCGCTCGCGATCAGATCGTGGACTTCTTTCAAATGTTTCAGGTCGGTTGCCAAATCGACATCCATGTAGCCGACGAAATCCGCGTCCGAACGTCCCCATGCCGTTTTGAGCGCAAGGCCGAAGCCCCGCTTGCCGACACGCAGATAGGTGACATTGTCATAACGCGCGGCCAGCGCCTCGCCGATTTCGCCAGTCCGGTCGGTCGAGCCATTATCGGCGATGCAGAACTCCCCGATGCGCACGCCCGCATCGGCGCAAAACGCCAAAGTGCGGTCAACCGAAGCCGCAAGCTGGCGCTCCTCGTTCAGGACCGGAAACGTCACCTGTATCGTCAGTTTGCTGACCATGATCTATACGCTCTGTAATATTCGATATGTCGCTTTGTACTATTGATCGGTTCACGAAGCCTGTAAAAAGTCAAAATAGTTGTATTCGAGCATAAGCCTAGTCGAGCGGATTTGACATTTGAGTCCCGTTTTCTGCCAGTCTCACTCACAAATGTCAAATTCATAAAGTTCCACTTGAGCCTGATCTGGTCTGATGGACACGGAGACATTTGCAAATGAGGGCGCTGCACGGGAATACAAACTTTACAGTCGAACACTTGCTGCGCTTCAAAGTTCAGACTTTCGTCTTAATGCCGAAGCGCCAATTTCACAAGTTTTTCAGGCGCCTCTGCAATAAGCCTTACGCCGTGTTCGGCCTGCGTAAAGGTCAGTATCGGATCGAGTATGCCGTCCGGATGGATGGTCCCGGACAAAAAATCGCGGATCACGGCGCTTTGCAGATCCTTGGCGTGAAGCGGGGTATCGCCGCGCGTCGGGTTGCCCCAGGAAAGAGCGGGCAGGGAGGCGAGCAGCGTGATGCGGTTGTGGAAAAACTCCTCGCCCAGATTGAGGCGGGCGTCTCCCGGTCCGTAAAAGCCGACGCAGACGACGCGCCCGCACTGCCTCGCCGCCCTAATCGCCAGATGCAGCGTTCCCAGATTGCCGGAACACTCGATCGCGGCATCGACGCCGCCGGCCGTTTGCTTGATGTGCCGCGCCAGATCCGGATGGACGGCAGTGTCATGCGTCTTGGCCGCGCCGAGCCGTTCAGCCAGCCCGCGCCGTTTCGGGAAACGCGATGCGGCAATGACGCGCGCGCCGCGGGCAACGCAATATTGCACAGCGAATAAGCCGATGGCGCCCAGTCCTGTGACAAGGACCGTTTCGCCAGCCTCTATCGCGCCGTCGATGACCGCGCCAAGGGCGAAACTGGCAGGATCGATGCAAAGCGCTTGTTCCGGGCTAAGCCCATCGAGAGGCTCAACCTTGGCGGCGGGCAGCACATGGCGGCTGGCTATGGCAGCCCAGGCGAAAACGTTCTGCCCG
>CAYVJO010000389.1:0-259 GCA_964451735.1 uncultured Hyphomicrobiaceae bacterium
GGCGTCTGCGGAATTTCAACCTTTCCATCCTGGTGAGCGACGCCTTCATGGAAGCGGTGGAGAAGGACGCCGGCTGGAATCTTGTTTTCAACGGCCGCGTCCACAGGACAATGCCGGCGCGGCGGCTCTGGGACAAGATTATGCGGTCCGCTTACGACTTCGCAGAGCCGGGCGTAATCTTTATAGACCGCGTCAACGCGCTGAATACTCTCAATTATTGCGAGACGATCCGAGCGACCAATCCATGCGGCGAACAGCC
>CAYVJO010000389.1:269-3532 GCA_964451735.1 uncultured Hyphomicrobiaceae bacterium
CGTTCGCGATCCTTTCGGTGAGACGGCGGCTCTGGACGAGGCGCAGCTTGCCGAACTGGTCACGGTTGCCGTGCGGTTCCTTGACGATGTCATCGACGTGTCGAACTTTCCGCTTGAAGCCCAGAAGCAGGAAGCCCTGGCAAAGCGCCGGATCGGCCTTGGGATAACGGGGCTTGGCGACGCGCTGATCTTTTGCCGCGCGCGCTATGGGTCTGACGAGGCGGTCAAGCTCGCGGAGCGCTGGATAGCCGCCATCGAGAAAGCCGCTTACCGGGCCAGCGCGTATCTGGCCATGGAAAAAACGCCCTTTCCTCTTTATGACGCCGCCCGCTTCGCCGACAGTCCCGTTTTCGAGCGGCTGGACGCGAAAACGCAAAAGCTAATTCGGCGCAACGGCCTGCGCAACGGCCTTTTAACCTCGATCGCTCCGACGGGCACGATCTCGCTTCTGGCGGGTAATGTGTCAAGCGGCGTCGAGCCCGTCTTCGATTTCACTTACCAACGCCGTGTCCTTCAGGCCGATGGATCGGCGAGAACCGAAAATGTAGAGGACTACGCCTTTGCGCGATTCCGGCGTATGTTCGGCCCGGATGCGCCGCTCCCGGATTATTTCGTTTCGACGCAAAATCTAACACCTGCTGACCATTTGCGAATTCAGGCCGCGCTTCAACGCCACGTCGATGCATCCATTTCCAAGACCGTGAATTGTCCGGAAAGCCTCGGCTTCGAAGGTTTCAAGGAGCTTTATCGCGAGGCTTATAAAATGGGTCTGAAAGGCTGTACGGCGTATCGTCCGAACTCTGTTACGGGCGGCGTGCTTTCTCCATCCGGTGACAATGCCGGACATAAGCTGGCAGAAGTGGCAGGGCCCGTCGAGCCTGCAAGGCCGGAAAGGCTCCCCACATTGCAAGCGGGGGTAAACGGCGAGGCTGACATCGTTTACATGTCGAAGCCTCTTGAACGCGACGCTGTCTTGTCCGGATACACCTACAAGCTCAAATGGGCCGACTCCGACCATGCGATCTATGTCACGATCAATGACATTGCTCAGGACGGCCGCCAGCGCCCTTTTGAGATTTTCATCAATTCGAAGAATCTTGAGCATTATGCCTGGACCGTTGCCTTGACGCGCATGATCAGCGCGGTCTTCAGGCGCGGCGGCGACGTCTCTTTTGTAGTCGAGGAGTTGAAGGCCGTGTTCGACCCGCGCGGCGGGCAGTGGATGGGGGGGCGCTACGTTCCCAGCTTGCTGGCCGCGATCGGAGACATTATCGAGCAGCATATGATCCGGATCGGTTTCCTTCATCAGGATAAGTTTGGTACGCACGACGCGGAAGCGCCACGGATAGCCTTGACGGTGGGCCAGAAGCCAAGCCAGACCTGTCCGCGCTGCGGCGCTTGCGGGCTCATCTTCGCGGAGGGCTGCTTGCAATGCCGCGAGTGCGGCTACTCGAAATGCGGTTAAGGCTCTATCCTGTCATTCGAAAATTCATCTGCCGAGGCCTGGCGCCGTAGTCCCTCATCCCAAAGTGAATATCAGTATTATATTCCTGGTGGCAGCGGCAAACCCGCTTAGAGCAAGATCATGTCAAATAAAAACGATCCTGATCTATATCAACTTGTGTGTGCGCACAATTTTCAGAAAAACCAGTGTCCACTGTTTCTGATCATACTCCAAAGTAAACGGCTCAGATCTAATGCTTGAGTTGTGAGCCGGTCTTTGCGCCTTGCAGCCACTTTGTAGGCTCCCCTTCAGTATGCTCTTCGGAGGCTACCGCCTTGGTTTTACAGGCCGTTTGGGGCGGCCCCTCCTGGCAGATCTCATAGGCCAACCTGCGAGTATGCTCCAATGTTAGCGCGGCTTGCCGGATATGGGCGGCGGTTGCCTCTAAGGCGGGATCAAGCGACATGACAAGATATAAATCCCAAAGGTGCTTAATCAGCTCTGGAACGGATCGAGCAGAGAAATCGTCTGCGCCTTCGGAAGAGTCCATACTCACACCTTGATTAGATAAAAACGATCAGAGATGGCCAAATATATGCTTATTATATAATCGCCTTTTGCATTCAACGCTCTTTTCCGAGGCTTTTCCATGAAATTCTGAGTTCCGAGGCTTCAAATTTTCGCTTACCGGCTACGCCCATACGCATCGTATTCATATGCCAAGAGGCACCCAAGCAAACTCGCCCGGTCATGAACACCTCCCTTGCATCTCCGTTCCCGATCATTAACGATTGCATTTGCCACCCTTTCCGCACGTTTCGACAAAGGTCAGCTTGCCGCGGAGGAAATGGCTGGACATAATGACGCCAATGACCGTTGGGGAGGAGCTAATGAGCGAAGCCAAAGTGTATCCGGTTCCGGACAAATGGCAGAAATCAGCCTATGTCGATGCCACAAGATATCATGAAATGTATGAGGCGAGCGTCGCCAATCCGGACGCGTTTTGGGGTAAGCACGGCGAGCGGATCGACTGGATCAAACCTTTCACAAAGGTCAAGAACACAAGCTACGCGCCGGATAATGTATCGATCAAGTGGTTCGAGGACGGTACGCTGAACGTTTGCACGAATTGTATCGATCGGCATCTGGAGACGCGCGGCGACACGGTCGCGCTGATCTGGGAGGGCGATGAGCCGGACATGGACCTCAAGGTCACCTACCAGCAGCTTTACGGGCATGTCTGCCGCCTTGCCAATGTCCTCAAGAAGCTGGGCGCGAAAAAAGGCGACCGGATCACGATCTATATGCCGATGATCCCGGAGGCAGTTTACGCGATGCTAGCCTGCGCGCGCATCGGCGCCATTCATTCGGTCGTGTTTGGCGGCTTTTCGCCAGACAGCCTTGCCGGACGCATTCAGGACTGCGATTCAAATATCGTCATTACAGCCGATGAAGGTGTTCGCGGGGGACGTAAGATCCCGCTAAAGACGAACACGGATATCGCGGTCGAAAAATGCCCGACCGTGGAGAAGGTTCTTGTCGTTCGCCGCACGAATGCGCCGGTCAGTTGGGTGCCGGGCCGCGACCATTGGTACGACGAAGAAATCGCCACAGTCCCGGCCTATTGTCCGCCCGAGGAGATGAACGCGGAAGACCCGCTGTTCATCCTATACACCTCGGGCTCGACCGGCAGCCCGAAAGGCGTACTCCATACCTCTGGCGGCTACCTCGTCTACGCCTCGATGACTCATCAATACGTCTTCGACTATAAGGATGGCGACATTTACTGGTGTACCGCCGATGTCGGCTGGGTCACCGG
>CAYVJO010000390.1:0-3522 GCA_964451735.1 uncultured Hyphomicrobiaceae bacterium
AAAATAATGAAAATGTAGCGCTAATATAAATCCAAAAGCCTGGGGCCGGTCGTTTTCCATCGCCCCTTCGCGGGGTTGTGGGTGTAGTCGCAAGTCTTTAACCGAAGCGACCCCCCGCGCCCTTATCAATGTGGCGGCTAACAGACCGATGGTTGCATGGGGTGTTTTCCTGGCCGGGATTTCGGCTCGGAGGGGGGCAGGCTAAGCAACGATATGGAGTAGGTTTGCTGAAAGCGCAGACCTAGAGCAGGCTGGCCAGCCTGACCCCTCGGCGGGGCATGGGGCGGAGGTCTTGCAGAGAGTAAGGGCGGCGCGAGAGCACGGCCCGTGTTGTGCCAGCGAGGGTGGCTTGGAAAATAGTGGGGGTGCCAACGCAGGCTACGACCTACTAAACACCTAAGTCCTGCAAAGCGAAGCGGATCTGCTCCAACCGCCGCCTATTCACGCCTAGATCGGACTTCCCTAATCGGGCTGCTGCTCGAACGTGGATGACTGGCTCATCCTCTGGCAAGTAAAATTCGGTGTCGTCTACAAACCCCAGAATGCGGCTGGTGGACTTTACTCGGATGTAGCCTGAAGCACCTGATATATGGCAATTTCAAATCTTGATTCTTACCTCACTAGAGTGAGAAACGCTGTATACCATAATTCACATTCCCCGAATACAGGGTTTGCCACTGCGTTTTCCAGATTCAATCGTAATAATTTCGTGGTAGTCCATAATTCTATAGCTATCAACAGGAATACTTATGCGATAACAGTGGGCATTAGATATAATCTAAACAGGGTTCCTTACATAGGCAATCCCATTGCTGCTTGATTTTCCGCAGTGCCTTTCTACGGACTTGAGACTAAATAATGGTTTCTTTATGAAGTGGTTAATTATTTCTTTGGCTTTGTATTTAATTTTCAGATTTCTTAAGAAAACTTTTCAGCCTCCAAAAGATTTACTCAATCTTTCAGACCTCAAGTCAGAGGATAAGACTTTTCTGGAAATAGAGATGCCCGCTGAAACTCAACCATCCAGCGAAGTTAGAAGCGGAAAAATTACTTCATTCGATCTCTTGCAAATGTATCGGAATGGGGAAATCCCAAATAAAATACAGCTTCAAGCGATTGATTTGTCTGGCTCTGTGTTGCCAAAAATTAACCTCAAGCAAGCTAATCTCAAAGGCGCGAATCTTAGCCAGGTTGACCTTAGAGGTGCGGATCTTAGTGGAGCTGTCTTAGAAAATGCTTGTTTAAAAGGAGCAATGCTTAAAGGTGCGGATCTTAGTGGGGCTAATCTCAAAGGTGCGGATCTCAGTGAAGCTATTTTTGACAAAGCCTCTCTATACGAAGCCAATCTTGTAAGCACTAATTTAACAAGAACTAGCTTTGTCGAAACTCGTCTTATTAAGGCAAATCTTAGAGGAGCAAAGCTCTATGGAACGAGCCTTGACAAGGCTTATTTATGTAAAACTACAAGCCCAGAGGGTAAAGAGCTAAACAAAGACTGCTCTAAAGCGGGTGCTTAAAGCATTAGCTGTTTAGCTTGTCTTGGAGTATTGCCCTTCTAACTTTTTAATTACGATCGAGACAAAGTTAGAAGCCTCATATAGCTATCTGAGTCCTTAATCTCAAGTTTAAGGCTTGGTGCAATTGCGATCTGATTAACATCATTCCAAAAAGATTTATATTGATTGATGACTATAATATGAATTTCGTTAAAGTAATTACCCGAAATTTTTATTTTATCTTCTAACACTACTCCTTCCAAGATTATTCCTTCGTACAAACGAATATTTCTCGCCAATTCATCTTGGAGGATATCTTTTGAGTTTTGACCAATATCCTGTTTTGTTGCGTTTCTAGCACGAAAAATCAAGGTTAGATCGCCTACAACTGTGCCCTGTTGTGTTAGGTAGAGTAGGTCTGTCGAGTGATTACAATACTCCTTTGCATGCCTGTCTATCGGTTTAATTATGTTATTAGCACTTTTACGAGGAATAAAGTCAGGAATGACTATCACCCTATAGTCATAACTAAAGTTACGACTCAACAGAAAAGGGTATCCATTATATGACCTCACCATACAACCTATTTAAATCCCACTTTGTCGTTTTTCTTTTCTTTCAATTTAGATATGACATTATTCGGAAAAGTTAGGCGAAACTCAAAATTAATTTCCCTCAAATATCTAGCTAGTTTGAAGAAAGCAGCCCACTCCTTTTCCAATTCCGTAAATGGTCGCATCTCAAAGCGCTTGGGCAATCGCCTAGGTATATCTGCCTCAAGTATATCGAGTAGCCACTCTAATAAGAATTTAGGAATGCCCTTAAAAAAGGGAAAAGGTGCAAAATCGCTTACGGCACCAGGAAGAGAACTTTTTATAAACCTCCACAACTTTTTGAATAGACTCCTCCCTAAGTAACGCCATTGTAATCTCTTCAGTGGAAGTTCGACTGTATCGAGTAGTGCGAGTACTAGTGGAGCTTCCACCATAAAAGGATCTATTGGTTTTCCTGTTTTTCTAACTCCTCCAGCATCAACAAATTCATCTCCAACAGAACTCAAAGGGATAAGTCTTACGCATTCCGGCTTACTTTTCCTACTATCAACTAATTTCTTAAAATCCTCTATTTCTAATAGCTTATCTTTCACATAATCAAACATGAGACTATCTAAATTAGGTTCTCTCACGCTAAAAATTGGAAGATTTTTTTTGGGGTTTGAGTAGCGTATTCCTAGATCCCCAAACAAAGACCTGTTTTGAGGCGAAAATTGGCTGAAGGGATAGCGTTTCTTAAGATAATTCCTAACAAGATCCCATTTAGTAATCACAAAATGAATTGTAATTGAGCTATTTCTACTCATAAAAGGGTACATCTTAACAAGATCAGTAAAGACTAATCTAGTGGCAAGCATTGAGGTTTTATCTTCCAAATATGCTGAAATTTTTCTACCATCTAGAAAGCCTAGTAATATGGTAGCCTCTTTGTCAATCATGTGATTGATCCGATGTGTAAGCCTTAATCTTTCATCATCATCATCATCGATCGTATCATCAAACAATGTGCCGCCTGCGTAATCCAGGTACTTAAAGTTGCAAGCTGTATGTCCATCTACGCCACAAGTGAAAATCCAATCTTTATCGATTATCGTTCCATCGGGCCACTCAGAGGATGGGGATATAATTTTTGCGTATTCCTGTATAAGCGTTATTTCATCTTCAGGATTAGTAGTGAAGTAATAGGAATCTTTATTTCGCTGTAAATGGCGACCGTACAAAGTAGCAAGATATACAGTTTTCCCGGAACCAGAAGCACCCAAGACTAATATGTTGATTGTTCTCGACCCTATTTCCTTAGCCATTTACGATTCCCGATTCCCATTGAGTAGATGTTTGCGAGAGGCTTGATTTAGATAAGCAGCCTAGACAGTGCATATGTTACTCAGCTTCTGACCTTACCTCACTAAATCACCTGGTGTTAATCATCATTTCGGCCACTCAAACTAAGAAAGCTTAGTCCTCAGGACGCC
>CAYVJO010000391.1:0-3511 GCA_964451735.1 uncultured Hyphomicrobiaceae bacterium
CTGTTTTGCTGATGGACGAGCCACTCGGCAGCCTTGATGCGCTGACGCGCGAACAGCTGCAGGAACTTATCCTTCGCGTCTGGCACACGACACGGAAGACCATGCTTTTCATCACTCACTCCGTCGAGGAGGCGCTGTTCCTGGCTACGCATATCGTGGTGATGACGCCGCGTCCCGGCAAGATCGAGAAGATTTACGCGGTCGATTTCTGCAGGCGCTACCTGGCGAATAGCGATGCGCGAGCGGTCAAGTCCGATTTGGAATTCATTGCTATGCGCGAGCGGATCCTCGCCGACATCCAGAGGCAGAGCTCGCCGGTCGCGGCTATGAGCCATGCTTGATCCGGCGAGGCACAATGGCGAATCGTCCCAGCGGAAGGACAAGCCTCGGGTCAGCCGCTACTGGAGGCTGGGCGAAGGGTCGAGCCTCGTTCCAAGCCTCATCTCCATAGTAATTGCCCTGACGGTCTGGGTGCTGATCACGCGAACCGGCTGGTCTTTCCCGATCTGGCTGCCGTGGGAAGGCTGGCGAGCCGTCGAGTTGCCACTGCTGAAGCCGCTCTTCCTGCCAAGCCCAGAGTCGATCTGGCTGGCTTTCCAGCAGGCTGCTGCCGGCGAACTGGACAATCACACGCTGCTCGGACACATGCTGGCAAGCCTAGGCCGTGTACTAACGGCTTTTTTGCTGGCTGTCGCGATCGGCATCCCTCTCGGCATCGCCATGGGTGTCAACCGCATCGCGCGCGGTTTATTCGATCCGCCGGTGGAGTTCTACCGCCCGCTACCGCCCCTGGCATATCTTCCGCTCATGATCATCTGGTTCGGAATCGGTGAGTTGTCCAAGATATTGCTGCTGTTTCTCGCTATATTGGCTCCGGTCGCGCTTGCATCCCGCGCGGGGGTGAAATCGGCCAGCCAGGAGCAGATCCAGGCGGCGCTATCCATGGGCGCGAGCCGGCGTCAAGTGGTCCGGCACGTCATCCTGCCGGCGGCGCTACCGGACATCCTCGTCGGCCTGCGCATAGGCATGGGCGTCGGCTGGACAACCCTGGTTGCGGCCGAGATGGTCGCAGCCGATGCCGGTCTCGGCAAGATGGTCTACAACGCCTCCAATTTCTTGCGCACCGACGTCGTCGTGCTTGGCATCATTGCCATTGGCGTCATAGCATACGTGTTCGAGCTGCTCGTCAGGCTCATCGAGCGCTTCGCCGTACCCTGGAAGTCCAATATATAGCCCGCCATCCTGAGCCGGCGTCGGTGCATAAGTTTATAAGAAGTTTATTGTTCGCCCACCGGGCCCACGCGCATAGGCTTTCTACATCAACTTGGGTTCCGACGCTGATGTTTGGTTCCCAACATAGCCAGAAACCCGAGTTGAGCCTTGTATGCTGTACGCCGCTTCCAAATGTTTGCGATCGCCATATAGAGCGTGATCCGCAAAAATGGAACCAGGTTTTGCAAAAAGATTACGCCAAAACAGTAAGTTAGAGCCCCGACCTGAGTCCATCAGAACGGATCAGACTCTAAGCGGGCCGGAAACTAGGAGGGCAGGACGAAGCCAGCATGTCCTGGCTGCCTGGCGCAGTTGGCCTTGATCTCTCTGAATTTTCAAAGCCAGAAACACTGGTTTTGCGAAGTTCACTCAGTCTACGAAAGTGTGTGGGTGACGATGCGAGGATCCAAAACCTACCCTGCGATTTACCGGGCTTTTATGGTCATCGGCGCAGTCGCGTCCGCGGCAGCTCCGGTGATGATGACCCAGGGGGTGTTCATTGCAAACACACTCGATGGCTTAGTGGAGCGCGCATGACCATTCAACCGGCTGTACCGATTTTCGCCGCCTCTACAAGTCAGGCTCCTTTACCCGACCGGCCTTCGATGATCGTCTTCGACGGAGTCAGCAAGGTCTATCCGGCGCGCAAAGGCGCTGGCGAGGTGGCAGCGTTGGAAAACATTCATCTCGACGTGCCGACTGGCGGCATCGTTGGCGTTATTGGCCGAAGCGGGGCGGGTAAATCCACACTGATCCGGCTGGTGAACGGCCTGGAAGAGCCGAGCAAGGGACGCATCGTCGTAGACGGGACGGAGATATCCGGCCTGTCCGGCAGCCATCTTCGCCAGGAGCGCCGTGCCATAGGCATGATATTCCAGCATTTCAATCTGCTGTCCTCACGCACCGCTTTCGGCAATGTCGCACTGCCGCTCGAAATCGCGGGGCTCAGTCGGCGCGAGATCGCGAACCGCGTCGAACCGCTGCTCGATCTCGTTGGGCTCGCCGACAAGCGCGACCGCTATCCGGCCGAACTATCCGGCGGCCAGAAGCAGCGCGTTGGTATAGCCCGGGCGCTGGCGACACGGCCGAAAGTTCTGCTCTCGGACGAAGCGACCTCGGCGCTCGATCCCGAGACCACGAAGCAGATCCTCACATTGATCAAGCGGATCAATGCCGAGCTCGATTTGACCGTGCTTCTGATTAGCCACGAAATGGGGGTGATCAAGGCGATCGCCGATCGTGTTGCCGTTATCGATGGGGGGCGTATCGTCGAAGAGGGCGCAATAATCGATATCTTTGCGAGGCCGCAACACGCCACGACGCGCGCATTCGTCGGCTCCGTCACAGGGGGCGAATTGCCCGACCACATCGCCTCGCGGCTTCAGCCCCACCCGATCGAGAACGGCAGCGCGCTCATCCGCATCCTGTTCACCGGACGTCACGCGGACGAGCCGGTTCTGTCTCGCCTCTCGCGGCAACTTGGTGCGGACCTCAACATTCTTTACGGCCAGATCGACACCATCTCCGGCCATCCCTTCGGCATATTACTTCTGGCGATCCCAGTTCAGGGAAATACGGCCGCCGATACGTTGCAATCGCTTGAGACGTTCGATCTGCCTACGGAGCTCATTGGCTATGTCCCTTGACATTTTACGCCTCATAGCGTTCTCGACGCTCGATACGCTCTATATGGTTGGGGTCGCGGGCCTGATCGGCACCGCTCTCGGCCTGCCGCTCGGCGTATTCCTGGCGACCAGCGGCCGCGGTGAGCTGTTCGCGGCGCCCTGGCTCAACTCGGCGCTCGGCTTCGTTGTCAACGCTACCCGCTCGACGCCCTTTATCATTCTGGTCGTTGCAATTATTCCCTTCACGCGGCTCATCGCCGGCACCTCGATTGGGGCAAGTGCCGCCATTGTGCCTCTGACCATCGCAGCGGCGCCCTTCATCGCCCGTTTGGTCGAGGCGGCTATCCGCGAGGTCGATGCGGGGCTGATCGAGATGGCAAGGTCGCTCGGCGCAACGCCTTTGCAGATCGTCGCCAAGGTGCTGCTGCCTGAAGCATTGCCGGCTATCACCCTTGCTCTGACACTCGCCGTTGTGAGCCTGCTCGGCTACTCGGCCATGGTCGGCGCGGTGGGCGGCGGCGGTCTCGGCGATCTTGGCATTCGCTACGGCTACCAGCGCTTCATGCCGGATGTCATGGCGGCCGTCGTGGTCGTGCTGATCGTTCTGGTGCAGG
>CAYVJO010000392.1:0-3510 GCA_964451735.1 uncultured Hyphomicrobiaceae bacterium
TTTGGAATATATTTCCTACTTTTAGGCTCCCCCGAAAAATTTTAATGTATTCAAAGCTATTGCACAATGTCAGAAAATCGAGAATGAGAAAAAAATTTAGCATTGGAATTATACTTTTAATTGGATTTTTAATTCAGTCTTGCGACCCAACTTATTCCATTTCGATTAGGAATAAAAGTGGAGCTGAAATAATCATTGACGCAAAATTGACAAATTCATTTAACCCTGGATTAACGACAACATATATTGCAGACGAGAATGACCGACTTCAATTCAAAATCGAATCTGAACAGGAATTTGAGTGTGGATTTGCCATAGGTGAATTAGTAAATGATTTACCTTTTAGTGAATTAAAAATTTACACCAATAAAGACACAATAATTGCAAAAAATAAAAGTCAAGTTCTGAATTTATTTGACAAAAATTGGATTGGAAAAATGAAAACTCCTTACGTTCTGACAGTTGAATAAAAACACAGTTGCCAACATCGCCGATAGTTTACTGCTGCGTAGTTTTTCCTTCGGAAAAACCACACAAGCGTGAATGTAAGTGTTTATTTGTTAAATTTATTGCTGAACCAACGCAGTAAACTATAGCCAAAGAACGTTGGACATAATTTGAAATGAACGAATCGATAATAAATAACTTAACAAGAAAGAATCATTTAAGCACTTTAATTGAGCTCTTTTCGAATGCTAGCGAATTAGTTATTATAAGTCCGTTTATTTCCTCTGAATTCAATTTTTTTCCTTTTGACAAGCTTAGACACATTGACAAACTGACTCTAGTAACAACTCTAAAACCAAGGACTAATGACCAGTTTAAGAAGGTAATATTCCTGAAACAACTTTTTAGTTTTTGTGCCAATCATGAAATTTCACTAACCGTTTTAGTTGAGAACTCTCTACACGGAAAAGTTTATATTGCAAAATCTGATGGACAAGCCTCTGGAGCAGTTTTAACTTCAGCCAACTTTACTCGAAATGGTTTGAAAGTTAACAATGAATGGGGCGTACTAATTGATGACATTACGCAAATACAAACCATTGAAAAAGGAATATTGAGCAAAATTGTCCTAGAACCAATACAAAGTAATCATATTGACAAATTTTTAATTGAAGTCCAAAAGCATCCGACTCTACCCCCTAAAAATGAGTGCAACTTAGATTTAACAGAACTGATTAATTTGAACACAAACCCAATGGAAATCAATAACTCGTTCAATTATTGGTTGAAACCCATTGGAGTAAGTGACGACTATATTCCTTGGGATACTGTCTTTGATGAAATAGATAAGGACTTACACTTTTCCAAATTAAACCCTGTTGGAGTAAAAGTTAATGACATTCTGATTTGCTATGCCGTTGGACACAAAAACATTCTCGCTGTTTATCGAGTAAAATCAGAAATAAAATCAACAGGCAAGAAAAATGACCGTTGGCCTTATTTCGTTATTGGCGAGAATCTAACTCCATATTATGGTCAGGAATGGAATACGAATAACATTACAATAACCAATCAAAAAGGTGAAGCAATTGCACTAGGTGAATTCAAAGTAACACCAAGCGGCAAAAACAGCTTTGGTAGCTTAATGCGTGGAGCTGATAAACTAAAGGTTACTCCAGAGTTTGGACAATACGTCACGAAAAAGATTATAGAAATAGACAACGAAATAAAATCGCGCTTGAACAACATGCCTTAAATTAAATCAAGTAGAATTATGGGAAATTTGAGAATTAAACTAAAATATAAAAGCTTTGAAATTGAGCTTGAAGGAGATAAAGACACAGTTCAAAAGGAATTTAAGGAAATCAAAGAAAATGGTCTCGGAAATATTGTAATGGGTGTTGACATGAGTGAAACAGCCTATATCGTTGAATCTTCTGAAAATATTCCAAAACAAATACGACAAGCACAAATTGTGGATTTTGTAGAAGGTAATAAACCAAGCATGAAAGATGTTTTAATGAAACAGCTACCTTCAAGTGAGCGAGAATGGATCCTTGTCTACGCATATTACGGTTCAGATTTTGGTGGAAAGCATTTTACTAGCAAAACCATTCTTGAAGCATATGAAAATACTAAAAGGAAAACAACAAATAGACATGCTAATATGTCGCAAAACATTAAGGCTTTATTCAATAAAGGGTTCTTCAGCGCTTTGAATGATGAAGAGTTTATTATGACTGACGATGGCAAACACCAAGCGTATGAAATCATAACCAGAACCCACTCCACACCTTTAAACCAAAAAAAGCCAAAAAAAACTAAACCAAGTGGAACAGAAAAGCCAAAATCACCAAAAAAAGGTACTTCTCAAAAATTCCAGATACTGAAGGATTTAAACTTACGACCTTCTGATAAAACTCACTTAACGGATTACGTTAAAGACTTCGAGATAAATTCCAATGGAGATAGAATTATAGTGATTGTTGATTACCTCAAAGAAATACTCAAAGTTGAGAAAGTAACCATTGACCATTTGTACACCGCCTTTTTTGTTCTAAAATGCAAGATTCCAACTTCATTCTATCAAGTGGTGATAAATACTCAAAGTAGAAGTCAATTGTTAGACTTTGAAAAAGTAGATGATATAAATCTATCAACACAGGGTCTTAATCGTGTTAGATTGGACATTAATAAGAAATAGTGAATTATGAAGGGCTTGGATAGTTTCATTCTAAAAATTAAAGAATTTCATAACCAATCAAATGCTAAGAAAATTGACTTCTTTTCATATTTCCTTTTGATTGAGCAAAAAATGAATGGTTTCACAGCAAAAGACGTTCAAGAATGTTATGGTACTCTTCATTTAAAAGCTTATTCTAATGTGTCAGGATATTTAAGTACAAATTCGAAAGGCAGGAAGGCTAAGTTTCTTAAAAAGAATGGGAGCTATTTTATTGAACGTTCCTATAAAGAACAGCTTGATACTGAATTCGGCAGAGTCCCCTTACCAAAAGTTACCGAATCAAAGTTTTTACCAATTGAGTTATTTGACAATACTCGTGGTTATCTCCAAAAGCTTGCAGAACAGATGATTAACACATATGATATAGGATTATATGACGCATGCTCAGTTCTATCAAGAAAGCTTATTGAAATCTTGATAATCGAATCATTTGAGAAACATGGAATTGAAAATTTAGTAAGGAAAGACAACAATTTTTTCTACCTCAGTGATTTAATTACTGAGTTATTAAAAGAACCCAAATGGAACCTTAGTAGAAACTCAAAACAATCTTTACCTAAGATCAAAAAGATTGGAGACTTATCTGCACATAATCGAAGATATATAGCTAGACAGAATGACGTTGACAACGTTAAGGATGATATGAGAGTTGTAATTGAAGAGTTAATTCACATAATAGATTACCCTAATTGGAAATAAAAAACTATGTCCAACAAAACCTATAAGTAATAGCACACTGCGGGACGCTACTGCTCATAGCTAAACCGTTGGCCGCAATTTTTTCAATGACGAGTAGACCATGATTAAAAAAAGGAAAC
>CAYVJO010000393.1:0-2217 GCA_964451735.1 uncultured Hyphomicrobiaceae bacterium
GAATCACAACCAGCATTCGTTGGCCAGGTCAGACAAACCTGCTTAGAGCCTCATACGGTCTGATGGAGTTTCTAGCATTCTGACTTAGCGTAATCTTTTCGCAAAACCGGGGTCCATTTTTGCGGATTGCATTCTAGAGCGCCGGACTTTTAACCAGAAGCGGCTATTGCGCTCTACATGTTGGTTTCAGCATCGGATTTCTGCGAAAACAGCTGCGCACTTTTCGGCCCGATACACTAGTGGTTTGATTCCAACGTTTGGAACCCTCGGTTTCGTGCGGCGATGATGTCATTGGGATCGGCTCTCCAGACGAATGGCTTGGGGTTGTCCGCCTGCAACTTCATCTGCACCAGTCTTTGCATCGCTTATTTTATCACGCAAATTTTCGTTCACTTTAAGTCCTTTGCAATGCGATTGTGTTTCAATAGGTTGTAAAAATTCACAATCTTTCTTGGCGATATTGTAATCGAGTAAAAGCCATTGCGTCGTATTGACTGTTTATTGGTATCCGTGCCCCTGAAAGCGCAACAGATTTGCTCTTCTAATTTTTGCAGCACTCATGATATTGAACCGAATGTTACGTGAATGATCAAGAATCAACTCTATCAGGCTCTAATGAAATCCTCTTTCTAGTAAGCCGGGCGGATACACTTTGATAGAGCAAATATCTACACGAAATAGTGCTGTTATCTCTGGGTACCATGCATCGGTATAAGCTCATCATCGAATATGACGGGACGGCCTTTGCCGGCTGGCAGATGCAGGCCAATGCCCCCTCCGTTCAAGGGCGGATATGCGAGGCGATCGAGGCATTTTGCGGCGAGCGCTTTATCCCGCGCGGAGCTGGTCGAACCGATTCCGGCGTTCATGCGCTGGGGCAGGTCGCGCATATCGACCTCGCCAGGGATTGGCCCGCCGACACCGTCATGAAGGCAATCAATTTTCACATAAAGCCCGCCCGCATCGCCATACTCGCCTGCGAGCGCGTGGGGGAGAGCTTCGACGCCCGCTTCTCAGCCCGCAAGCGGCACTACCTGTACCGCATCGTCAACCGGCCCGGACCTCTGGCCCTGGAGCGTGATCATGTCTGGCGCATCTGGCCGGAGCTGAACGCCAGCGCAATGGCAGAGGCTGCCCGGCATCTCGTCGGCCGACATGATTTCACGACCTTCCGTGCCTCAGAGTGCCAAGCAAGATCGCCAGTCAAGACGCTCGATATGCTTACCGTCGAGCGAAGTGGAGACGTCATCGCAATAGAGGCCATGGCCCGGTCTTTTCTGCATCATCAGGTGCGCTCGATTGTGGGCAGCCTGAAACTGGTTGGCGAAGGGAAATGGTTGCCCTGTGACATGCGTACTGCGCTGGATGCGCGTGAAAGAGCCCGGTGCGGTGCGATGGCTCCGGCGTGCGGCCTATATCTGGTTCGCGTGGAGTATGAGAGCCCGACCTGAAAAAGTGAACACCGGTTTTGCGAAAAGATTACGCCAAAACAAGAAGTCAGAGCCCTGTTCTCAGTCCATCAGAACGGACCAGGCTCCAGGGTTAGGGCGGCGCTGCTATTTCGTGGGAACGCCGCCGAATCTGAACGTATCATATCCGACGCTTAACCAGCCATGATCTCTCCCGGCGCCGACTTCTCACGCCGCGTCATCAGATTGTTCAAAGCGCTGACATAAGCGCGAGCTGAGGCAACAAGAGTATCCGTATCGGCCCCGCGGCCCGTGACGGTCTTGCCTTCTTCCTCTAGCCGCACGCTCACCTCAGCTTGCGCGTCTGTCCCTTCGGTGACGGCGTGCACTTGATAGAGCGCGAGCCTGGCGTTGTGCGGCACCAGCGACCGGATCGCCTTGAAGGTGGCGTCAACCGGCCCGTCTCCATTGCATTCCGCGGTGCGGTGCTGGCCGTCGAGATCAAGGGTTACAGTTGCTTTTTGGGGCCCGCCTGTTCCGGCGATGACTGTTAGGGACAGGACCTTGATCCGGTCATACGCGGTCGCCATGCCCTGTCCGACAATAGTCTTTATGTCCTCATCATAAACGGTTTTCTTCTTGTCAGCGAGGTCCTTCATAGCCTGGAACGCCGCCTCCAAGGCGTTCTCGCCCAGCTCGTAGCCCATCTCGCGCAGCTTTTCGCGCAAGGCGTGGCGGCCGGAATGTTTGCCCAACACCAGCGAGGATTGTTTCAGACCCACGCTGTCCGGGGTCATGATCTCATAGG
>CAYVJO010000393.1:2227-3508 GCA_964451735.1 uncultured Hyphomicrobiaceae bacterium
GTCTGAGCGTTTTTCAGCACGCCGTCCTGATGGATGCCGCTCTCATGGGCGAAAGCATTCTTGCCGACGATGGCTTTATTATATTGCACTGGGAAAGCAGAAACAGCCGAGACCAGCTTCGATGCGCGCGTGATGTATTTGGCGTCGATTCCTGTCCAATAGGGCAACACGTCGTTTCGGGTGTTGATCGCCATGACGACCTCTTCCAGTGCGGCGTTGCCCGCACGCTCGCCGAGGCCGTTGATGGTGCATTCGATCTGGCGCGCGCCAGCTTTCACGCCCGCGAGCGAATTCGCAACCGCCAGTCCCAGATCATTGTGGCAGTGGGTGGAAAAGATGACCTGATCGGCGCCGGATACCTCCTCGCGCAGCATCCGGATGATCTCGTAGAACTCCTCCGGCGTCGTGTAGCCAACCGTGTCGGGGATGTTGATGGTGGTCGCTCCCGTCCTGATCGCGGCTTCGACGACCCGCTTCAAAAAGTCCGGCTCGGTCCGTGTCGCGTCCATCGCCGACCATTCGACATTGTCTGTATAGTTGCGTGCCCGCGACACTGAAGCGACCACGGCGTCGTAGACCTGATTCTCGTCCATCTGGAGCTGATATTGGCGATGCAAAGGCGAGGTGCCGATGAATGTATGAATGCGCGGCTGCCTAGCGTCTCGCAAGGCTTCGCCCGCCCGGTCGATATCTTTCAGCGCGGCGCGCGCCAGCCCGCAGACGACAGCGTTGCGCACAATCTTACTGATGCCCCGAACCGCCTCGAAGTCGCCGTTGGAGGCAATGGGAAACCCAGCTTCGATAACGTCCACGCCCATTTCGTCGAGCAATTCAGCGACTTGAAGCTTTTCTTCATGCGTCATCGATGCGCCAGGTGATTGTTCACCGTCGCGCAAAGTCGTATCGAAGATGATGATCCGGTTGGTTTCATCACGCTTGGCCTTGGTCGTCTCGTAAGCTTCCGCTTCTGTGCTTTCAGTCATGCTGAAATCCTTAAAATTGCTTCCGGCACAAAATATCATAGGCCGGATATCTCCGTTCCATGGAAAGTTTTATGTCCCCTAAGCGCCCAGCATTAAGCCAGACGGCGCTCAGGGGCGTGTAAGAAGGAGAAGCAGAAGTGGTGCGCAAGGTTGAGGCGCTAACAGACGTAAGAACCGTGATGCGGAGGCATCCGGCTTCGGAAGTTCCAAGCTGTGGCAATGGTCAGTCACTGCGATCACTGGCATGGTCATCCTCAGACTTTACACATTACCATAGCCAATAAGCCCGTCTCCATGC
>CAYVJO010000394.1:0-3445 GCA_964451735.1 uncultured Hyphomicrobiaceae bacterium
CATATAAAGCCGATTGCCTACAACACGCAGATCGCCTCCCTCGACAAGCAGCAGATTGAGATAACGCGCAAGGAAGGCTTGGCCGAAATAATCTTCGTGATGCGCGCCGGATGAGAGCAGTGCGATCTGCGCATCGTCTCGTCCGGCGCGCGCAAGCAGCTCCGCGTACATAGCGTTGAAATGGGGCGCCAGCCTCAAGGCGTTCACATCGAGGAACAGATCGCCCGAGACGCGGGATTGCACGAGACGGTTGGCGAGCGCGAAGCCTATGCCGGCAAGCGTTTCGGTATGTGTGTCGATGATGCGCCAGCCGCCATGAGCGTCGCGTACGAAGTCGGCGGCGAAAAATGCAAGACGCCCGCGTCCCGGATCGGAGCCGGTCATCGGACGCAGGAAGGCGGGATCGCCGAGGATGAGCTGAGGCGGAATATGCCCCGTATGCATCAGCTTTTGCTCGCCGTAAAGATCGTCGTGGATCGCTGAAAACAGACGCGCCCGCTGTTCGGCGGCGCGCTCAAGGAATTGCCATTCGGCGGGCGACAGGATCAACGGGATCAGGTCGATTTTCCAAGGTTCGTCCGTGCTGTGCGCCTCGGCGAACAGATCCTGGGCGATGCCATTTTCCCGCACCAGCCTGCGGAGTTTTTCCGACCGCATCGCCTGCTCGGCTTGCGAAAGAGAGCCGAGACGCTCCACGAAAATCTTCCAGTGCTCCCGGATAGATCCGTCCTGGTTCACCATCTCGTCGAAACGGGCGGCGTCCGCGGTATAAGCCGCGAATTGATCCCCACCGCGCGCACCGATACCCTCGGTCATGGTCATCATCGTTTTATTGGGATCCCTTTTGCCGAACCGTTGGGTCGTCAATGCCGGAGGGCAGTTTACACCCCTTGATGGAGCGAGGCTTGTATCGGTTCAAGACCATAGAAATCGTGATGCAGTATGTGATTGCATGAAATAATATCACTGACCTTGAAGAGACGCCAGCCGCCTCGCTAAATGCACAAGCGCTGAGTACAGCATGTTGATATTCGGCAACTTTTCATTGCGAGCATCTCCCTTACGCAGAACGCGCGTCTTATAACTCTCCACTTCTGCTGGTGAGAGTAAAGGCTACCGTAGGGTGAAGCAGGCAAATGCTAGCTCCAGTTTTACGATTTCAACGCCATCATGGAGCCGATTTCATCGAGCCCTTGAGTGATGCGCGCGATTTTTTGCAGGAAAATCATGATTTGCCGCGCCGTGAGAGCACCAATGTCGATCTCGTTCAACGAGAATATCCTCAAGAGATTGTCCCGCGCGCTATCTTCCAGCCCTTCCTGTAGACCCATCGACCATTGATGGAATTCCCGCCCCGCGATTTCCCCGCAAGACATAAGCGTAACATTTTGATGTCTTTCGTCTCTAATGATCCGATTGTAAATATCGCTTACAGCGGCGCGTTCTCCTTCGAGGACTTGTACAAAATTGCGGCCGTCATAAAATAGAAATCCTGTAATTCCCAATCCGGCGTTATTCTTGCGGCTCACGCGGAGAAGGTCGTAGATATCTAGCGGAACCTGAGTATTCCTGCTGCTAAGATAGATAAGCCGACACATAATCATTGGTGGTTCCTTTTGTTATTATTGGTTATTGAACTTGCCAATCATGAAGCCAGCCCGGCCACAAGGCAAGTGCCGTCCGCAAAATATCGCGCTTGGTAAAAAATGTTATGCCTGTACTTAAGCGCTGAAGATCTTTGTGGACCTTCTTTTTAGCGCCGTCGAAAGACAAAAATGCCTGCGCGGAACTTCCGCCAGTATCTCTCTACTCGCTGATCCGCAAGTCCAGAGTGAACGGATATTCGGGATCGATCCTTGCCGGCTTGACCGTCATGCGCCCGGGGGTGTGCCCAATGGTTTCGAAACGCGCTCTCCTGCGGCCTTCTGCTTCGTAAGCGTTCACCGGGAACGTGTCAAAAGCACGGCCTCCCTGATGGACGACATGGTAACGGCATCCGCCGATCGTCCGCCCGCTCCAGCGATCAACGATATCGAAGGTCAACGGCACGTGGGTCGGTATTGTCGGGTGCAATGCCGATGCGGGCTGCCATGCCCGGTAGCGGACACCGGCGACATATTCGCCGTTGACTCCGGTCGAGGTAAGCGGGAGCGCGCGGCCATTGCATGTTACGGCGTAACGCTCGTCTCTCATCTGGCGCAGTTTCACCTGCACCCGTTCTAGCGACGAATCCACGTAGCGCGCCGTACCGCCAACGACGCCTTCTTCGCCAAGCACGTGCCATGGCTCCAACGCCTGCCGAAGCTCCAACTCCAGGCCGCCATGTTTTGCGACACCGTACAAGGGGAAGCGGAATTCGAAATGCGGAGCGAACCATTCGGCCTCCACTGGAAACCCGCCCGATTGTAGATCTTCGACAACGCCAAGAAAGTCCTGCCAGATGAAATGCGGCAGCATGAAACGATCGTGGAGCTCAGTACCCCAGCGCACGAGTTTGCCCTTATAAGGGCTTTCCCAAAATCGAGCAATCAAGGCGCGCAGAAGCAGTTGTTGCGCAAGACTCATGCGCGCGTGCGGCGGCATCTCGAAGGACCGGAATTCGACGAGGCCGAGCCGCCCGGTGGGGCCGTCGGGCGAATAGAGCTTGTCTATGCAGATCTCGGCGCGGTGTGTGTTGCCTGTCACATCCACGAGCAGATTGCGGAAGATCCTGTCTACGACCCATGGCGGGACATGCCCAGCGGCCGGATCGGGGATTTGCGCCAGCGCGATCTCCATTTCGTAAAGCTGCTCATGGCGGGCCTCGTCGATGCGGGGCGCCTGACTTGTCGGGCCTATGAACAATCCGGAGAACAGATAGGAGAGGGAGGGATGGTGCTGCCAATAAGCTATCACGCTGGCGAGCAGGTCGGGGCGGCGCAGGAACGGACTGTCTTTCGGCGCCAAACCGCCAAGCACGATATGATTGCCGCCGCCTGTTCCAGAATGCCGGCCATCGAGCATGAATTTTTCAGTGCCCAAACGACTCAGATGAGCTTCCTCGTAAAGCGCGGTCGTCACGTTCACGGTGTGATCCCAATCGGTCGAGGGGTGGATGTTCACCTCGATCACGCCTGGATCGGGCGTAACTTTGATGACGTTCAGCCGGCTATCGAAGGGTGGCGTATACCCCTCGACATGGACGCGCAGGCCCGTTTCGGCGGCGGCCTCCTCGATCGCGGCGACGAGGGCGGCGTAGTCCTCGGCGTCTTCTACGGGGGGCATGAAAACGTTGAGATGGCCATTGCGGGGTTCAATGGTAAGCGCTGTGCGGACCGAGCCGATTACGTCGAGTGGCGTGTCGGGCGTGGCTTGAGGCGCCTCCAACGTGGCAGCGCGGCGGTTCTGCAGAAGCGTTTCACGCCGGTGCAGGGGCGCGGCCTCCTGACCCATGGGGTCCGAGGGG
>CAYVJO010000395.1:0-3433 GCA_964451735.1 uncultured Hyphomicrobiaceae bacterium
GGTTACGCTATGCCCGCCAGCCAGTCTCGACGCCCCGGTGAATAAGACGGGCTAAACAGCTTTCACGGCTTTAAATCTAGAAGAATTGAAAGACCCGCTCCATTGGCGGGGCTTTTGTCGTTCTCCCATCGATGAAACGTCTATATCCTGCCAGCAGACGCGGCTTTTATGGCGTCTATAATCTCGCCTACGACGGAAGCAACGAGCGCTTCATCATCGCCCTCCGCCATCACGCGGATCACTGGCTCGGTTCCCGACGGACGGATTAGCAGCCGGCCTTGATTTGCCAGGCGGAGCCGATTTTTCTCGATGAGCGCCCGAACCGTTTCGTCTTGGAGAGGGAGGGCGCCATCCGCCGCCACGCTTTTTGTAATTTGCGGCACCGGATCGAAACGCTTGCAGACTTCGCTGACCGGCTTCCCGCCCGTGATGACCACGCTGAGAATTTGCAAAGCGCTCACAAGTCCGTCGCCCGTCGTCGTGTAATCTGTCATCACGATATGGCCGGATTGCTCGCCGCCGAGATTGTAACCCTCCGCGCGCATGCGCTCGACGACATACCGGTCACCAACCGGCGTGCGGACAAGCTGCAAGTCGAGACCGCGCAGAAACCGTTCGAGACCGAGATTGGACATGACCGTAGCGACCACGCCATTACCCGCGAGCCGGCCATCCGCCAGCCAGCTTTCGGCCACTACGGCAAGGAGCTGATCGCCATCGATGATCGCGCCATTCTCATCGACTATGATCACGCGGTCCGCGTCGCCATCGAGGGCGATGCCGATGTCAGCCCCGATCTGGCGAACCTTACGGCATAGCGCATCCGGCGAGGTCGAGCCGCAATCGGTGTTGATGTTGAAGCCATTTGGCGATACTCCGAGCGCAGTAACGTCAGCGCCAAGTTCCCAAAGCGATTGCGGCGCCACGCGATAGGCCGCTCCATGGGCACAGTCGATCACGACCTTGAGGCCATCGAGACGGATCGTTCGGTCCAAAGTGCGTTTTGCGTATTCGATGTAGCGGTCAAAAACGCCATCGATGCGTTTTGCGCGGCCGATCTTGTCCGGCGCGGCCAGAAACGCGGAAGTCTCGCCGCAGATGAGCGCCTCAATTTGCGCCTCGATGTCGTCGGAAAGCTTGAAACCCTCCTTGTCGAAGATCTTGATGCCATTATCCTGATAGGGGTTATGCGAGGCGGAAATCATGACGCCGAGATCCGCTCGTAGAGAGCGCGTCAGCATCGCAACGGCAGGCGTCGGCATCGGACCGAGTTGAAAGACATCCATGCCAACGGACGTAAAACCCGAGACGAGCGCCGACTCGATGACATAACCGGACAGGCGCGTGTCCTTGCCGATGACCACGCGATGGCGGTGGTCTCCATTCTTGAAAAGATGCCCGGCAGCCATGCCGACCCTCATCGCGAGCTCGGCGGTCATGGGGTAGGAGTTTGCTTTACCCCGAATACCATCCGTTCCGAAGAGTCTTTGAGACATGGATCGCCTCTCCAAAATGTTTAATTTTGATTTATATAGTCTTTTATTTCAAGGCCGCAGTTTGTATGCAATAAGTGTATAATCCATCCCAGATTCTAATAGTTTTTTTTGTTCATATAGTATGGGAGTTGATCGGTTTTGATAACGAAGCCCGGCTCGATTAGCACTGGATCATGAAGCAATCCAGTAAAATATTTTCTCAAATCATTACAGGATCGAGACAAGAGATCTTTAAGACACCGTCCTTTTCGCCTTTGAAGTCATGGCCATCTCCCGGCAGTTGAGGCCAGCCAGCAATCGAGAGCATGCCGCGTGACCGCGACATCGTGAACGCGAAAAAGCTGCACAGCCTGGACAGCGGCGGCCAAAGCGACGCCGATGCTGCCGTAACCACGCTGTTTCGGGTTCCCCTGGCCAGTAATCGCGCCGACAAAGCGTTTGCGCGAGGCGCCGAGAAGGATCGGGACACCAAGCGCATGAAACAGACTAATCCCTTCAAGCAGCGCCAGATTATGCTCGAAACTTTTACCAAAACCAATGCCGGGGTCCGCTACTATCAAGGCGCGTGGAATGCCAGCGCGCACAGCAGCCTCGATTCTCTCCTCTAGAAAATCGAAGACCTCTAGCTGGGCATCTTGATAGGCCGGATTTTCCTGCATCGTTTTCGGATCGCCTTTGGCATGCATCAGCACGACCGGAACGCCTAAGCGAGATGCCGTTTCTAGCGCAAGCGGGTCGTGCGACAATGCCGAGACGTCGTTGATGACAGCCGCGCCCAATCCAACCGCTGACTCCATAACGGACGCCTTGCGCGTGTCGATGGAAACGGGAAGCCCGAGATCACGCACCCCCTCGATAACCGGCGCGACACGGCGCAACTCCTCCGTTTCATTGACAGCGTCCGATCCCGGCCGTGTCGACTCGCCACCAATGTCGAGGATGTCGGCCCCCTCGCTTGCAAGGCGGCGCGCCTGCGCGACAGCCCGGGGGGCGGTTTCGAAGTCGCCGCCATCGGAGAAACTATCCGGCGTCACATTGACGATACCCATGAGTCTGGGGCGTTCAAAGGTCAGACCGGAAAGGGGCGCGCGGGCACTTGCGATCCTGCTCAGCAACGCCTCGACGCGGCCGTCGCGGCTCCGCATCACGTCAGACGCATGGGCGATACGCCGTTTCGCACTGCCCGGCGCGCCTTCGATCAGCTCAAAGGCGAGACAAGCGGCGGGTCCGCCGGCAACGGGAAGCGCTACGCCTTCAGAGACAGCCAGCTGAGCAGCTTTACCCCAAACGAAGCCAGTAGCGCGGAGATAGAGAGTTTCAACCAAAAAAAGCCCAGTCTTGCTGTTCCTGCCTGAGTGCGGGGTGCAACCTGTATAGGTTGAATACTTACGGCCCCCGTCTCTTACTCAGGAAAGCGCAAATTGTGATCCGCGGTCAAGATGCCTCGATGCGCCCGGTCCCTCGACGTGTCTGCGCCTACCCGCCATACGCCTGTTACGATACGCAGAACTGCTTCGCCTCCGGCGTCCAAGCGCCGAACCCCGTTGCGACCATGTTGCTGATGACCCGGCATACATACCGCTTTTGCGCAGGATTGTTATTCGGCCCGGCGTGGTAGCGCGCGACTGCGAGCGTCCAGTTCCCCTCCCGCTCACGAAGCTGCTTCAGAAAGCGGGCGGCGTAATCGACATTTCTCGATGGATCGAGCATGTCCTCGACGGAGGCGAATTGCGATGCATGGAAATGATGATTGATTTGCATGCATCCTAGATCGATGAGCTTGGCGCCGCTGCTTTTGGCATTCTTGAAGTGACGAAGGGCGTCCTCCCGGCTCAAACCGTATACCGCCTTACCCTCGACATTCAGAGCATAGGGCTGGAGCGACCCTGCCCGTCCAGTTTCCGGCCGCACCCCAGCAGGTTATGCCACCAGATCCT
>CAYVJO010000396.1:0-3413 GCA_964451735.1 uncultured Hyphomicrobiaceae bacterium
GCTTCGTTCCAGATGCGCGCCTTCGAGGACCGATTTGTAGCCATCCACCTGCCCTATCGCGTCATCGGCGGTCCGCGCTTCTACGAGCGTCAGGAAATCAAGGACGCGATCGCCTATCTCGACGTGGCTCATAATCCGGCGAACGACCTGAAATTTGAGCGTATCGTCAATGTCCCCAAGCGTGGCCTGGGCGAAACGGCTGTGCGCGCCATCCATCAATTCGCGAGAAGCGCGGGTCTGCCGCTGTTCCACTCCGCGCTGACGCTGTCGCAAACGGAGGATCTCAAGCCTCAGGCGCGCAAGCCACTCGCAGCCCTCACGAAATCCTTCGAACGCTGGCGTGGGATGCTTACCTCCATGCCGCACACGGAAGTCGCCCAGATCATGCTCGACGAGTCCGGCTACACGGCTATGTGGCAGAACGACAAGTCGCCGCAAGCCCCCGCGCGGCTGGAAAACCTCAAGGAACTCATCCGCTTCATGGACGAGTTCGATACGATTGGTGCATTTCTGGAACATGTCTCGCTGGTGATGGACGCCGATCAGGCGACCGAGGGCGACCGGGTAAGCGTCATGACTCTGCACGCCGCCAAGGGGCTGGAGTTCGATACGGTGTTCCTGCCCGGCTGGGAGGAAGGGCTTTTCCCGCACCAGCGCTCTCTCGACGAGAACGGCGTCGAAGGGCTGGAGGAGGAGCGCCGTCTCGCCTATGTTGGTATTACGCGGGCCAAGAAACGCGCCAATATCTCATTTGCACAGAACCGCCGAGTACACGGGCTTTGGCAAACGGCGATGCCCTCTCGCTTTGTCGATGAGTTACCCGAGGCGCATGTGGACGCCATCCAGGACACAGGCGGCATGGGGCATTACGGCCATGGCTCGGGCTTTTCGGATGTGTGGTCCGGAGGCGCGGTGGACGGTGGCTATTCCAGCCCCGGCTGGCGGCGCGCGCAAAACTATTATCAAAAGCAAGATGCCCCGTCCCGGCAGGGAGGTCAAAGAGCACCTGTTATCGACGGTGAGCTTGTCGCATCGAGCGACTCGGATAGTTGCGGCTTTGAAAAGGGCGAACGTGTTTTTCACGATAAGTTCGGCTACGGCCAGATCGCTGAAATCGAGGGGAATAAACTGACCATTGATTTCGATAAGGCCGGGCAAAAAAAAGTGGTTGCGTCTTTCGTCGCGCGCACTTGAGCCAAGGCGGCTTCCCGCTCGTCCATTTTCATAATATGATCGCGTTGTTATAATCTTATCCTGTCAATAAGCCGGTGGCGGTTCTTCCGATGAATACAGTTGCTTTTGAGCGGAACTGGACTTATCCGGCGAATGAGGCGAGCCTGGTTCCTGCAACCGTTCCGACCCTGTCCGAAAACGCTTTCATTCCCGTATCCAGGACCGATCTGTTGAAAGCTCTTCTTGGAAATGATCTATGGGCAAGCCCGTCCCAGCAGGCGTTGGCAGCGCATGTGCTGGACAAAATCGGCATGCTCCGCCAACACAAATCCGGACTGATGCTCAACCGTCTGAGCGACATTTACGATCCCTTCAACCCGGACGACGAGACCGTCAACATGATTGAGGTCTCCGAAGCGCAGCGCCTTGATAAGCGCCGTATTTTCAACGCCAAGCTGAAAGAGTTGGTAACGAGCGCCAATTATCGAGAGCTTAGCAATGATGAGCTGGAAGATATCCTGACCCTCGCATCGCCCGACGGGGTGCATGTTGATGTCAATTTCAATGAATATGAAGTCAGGTTGATGTTCTATCGCGGCGAGTCCGTGATCGATAAATCTAGGCGCGATCTATCGACTTTGTTCTTGAAAAAGGTAACCCATAGTATCCCAACGTTTCAGCGTCTCTTCATCGCGATCAAATTCAAGACCGAGGATGTCCGCATCAGCGAGATCATGCAAGACGAGAGTATCAGCGAGGAAAAGGCGCGCAAGAAGCTTAGAAAAATGCGGCGCATGCTGCCACCATGCTTCTCAGATGACCATATCTATATCAAGATTTTCAAAGACATACCACGATATGACGTGGAAATGCTATTCCCGAACATACGGGTCAAGATGAAGTATCGCGACAAGCTTCAGCTGGGCGGTAGCGCTTTACTAGGCACACTGACATGGGCCATTGGCACCGCCTCCAAGCTTCTCGTGGCGGTTGCGCTCTCGCCCATCATGCTCGCTGGAGCGCTCATCACGGGCGTAGGCGGCATTATGTACGCCCAGATACGCAATATTTTCATTACGCGCGACCGTTACCGGATGCAACTTGCGCAAAGCCTCTATTTCCAAAACCTGGCCAATAATCAATCTGCTCTGGCGTTGATGGTGGACGAGGCGGAAGAGGAGGATGTCAAAGAAGAGTCGCTGCTATACATCCACCTCTTGAAAACGCCCGTGCATATATCTCAGATTGATGCGTTGCGCCTGCGCATCAATGCCTTTCTCGAACGCCACTTCGGCATTTCCGTTGATTTTGATATTCACGATGCCTTTGCGAGGCTGGTTGAAATGGGCCTGATCACACAATCCCCGGGCGGCGATTTGCGCGCCATGCCCCTCGACGAGGCAAACCGTTTTCTTCATGATCGCTGGTGCCGCTTGTGTGAAACGCATTAGATGACCGGCTATAAAGCGGAGATACGCCTCTCGCAGGCCGATGCCGAACTGCTCGCGTGCCTTCTAACCGAAACGCTGGACCCGCCCCCGGCAGTCAGCATACGAGAAAACGGCACAGAATGGATGCTGGAGGCATATTTCACGGATTTGCCCGAACGGACGGCTCTCACCGAGGCGATCGGCAACCATCCTCGGGCCCGAATACTGCCCGACTTCACGCTTGAGCCGCTGCCCGAGGAAAATTGGGTCGAGAAAACTCAGCGCGGACTGCACCCGATTGAAGCAGGACGTTTTTATATTCATGGCAGCCACGACCGGGATAAGGCCCGCGCCAAGACATTTTCCATCGAAATCGACGCGGGCGAGGCCTTCGGCACTGCGCATCACGGCACAACGCGCGGCTGTCTAATTCTGTTGGACCGTCTGGCGAAAAAAGTGCAACCGCACCGGATACTCGATCTTGGAACAGGGTCCGGAGTGCTCGCCATCGCAGCGGCAAAATCGATGCGCCAGGATGTGATCGCAACCGATATTGATCCGGTTGCCATTCGCGTCGCCAAGGAGAATTTCGCGCATAATGGCGTTGGCGCGCGGATCACGGCACAAACGGCAATTGGAGTAAAACACCCCATTATTGCTAGGAACTCGCCTTTTGAGCTAATTACGGCAAATATTCTGGCTGCTCCACTAATCTCTCTCGCACCAGCCATTCGCAAAATCTTGGCGCCAGGTGGCGATCTGATCCTTTCCGGGATGCTCAATGAGCAGGCAGGAGCCGTGTTCGCGGCC
>CAYVJO010000397.1:0-3392 GCA_964451735.1 uncultured Hyphomicrobiaceae bacterium
ACTCGGATCAACTCCAGCTTTACAGAGGCGGACGCAGCATCCGGCTGAATCTGAGTGACGCAGAACTGGCGGCCGAGGCGAGCGGGATTTTGACATTCAGGCCGTGACGCGCCCCTTCACCCCTTGCCCTTTCCGTCTCTGCTCTTGAAACTGTAATAGAGCAGATCGAATGCGCCAAGCGCCAGACAAGCGGCAATGACGATGCCAAGGTCGAGGCGGCCGACATAGATGACGACCAATGTACAAAAAGCGGTAAGAATCGAAATAGCGACGAACGCCATGAGCCGGTCGATCATGAGTGCTTATCCATATATCGCTTTTGGAAGATAAAGCGCGATGCCGGGGAAGATGTAAAGCAGAACGATCGCCAGGAATACGATGCCGAGGAATGGGAATGAGCCGCTGAAAATCTGTGTCAATCGCACATGCGGCGGCGAAACGCCCTTGAGATAATAGGCCGACATGGCCATTGGAGGCGTCATGAATGAGGTTTGCAGATTGAGCGCCACGAGAATGCCGAAAAACACCGGATCTATGCCGAATATAGGCAGCAGAGGCAGAAAAATCGGCACGAAGATGATAATGATCTCAGACCATTCGAGCGGCCAGCCAAGCAGAAAGATGATGATCTGCGTCATGATCAGGAAGGTCAGCGGCGTCAGATTGAGTGAGAGCACGAACTCCTTAACGAGCTGTTCCCCCCCAAGATAGGAGAAAACCGAGGAAAACACCCACGAGCCGACGAACAGCCAACAGACCATGGCCGAGGTGCGCACTGTGAGATAAACTGCCTCGCGTAATCGTTGCCACGTCAGGGCGCGGTAGAGCGCTGCGAGGAGCAAACCACCGAGCGCGCCGATGGCGGCCGCCTCGGAAGGCGTGGCGAGGCCGAAGAGAATGGCCCCGAGAACACAAAGGATCAGAACCGCCAGCGGAAAAAACGAGGTCAGCATCATCAGTGCCACCCCGCCGGCCGGGATATCAGCGATTTCATCATCGGTCGGCTTCGGAGCGATGGACGGGTTCAGGACCGACCTGCCAATGACATAGACCATATAAAGGCCTGCGAGCATAAATCCGGGAATGAGCGCAGCCGCGTAAAGCTTGACGACGGATACGCTCGCAGCCGCTCCATAAACGATCAGCATGATGCTTGGCGGGATCAGGATGCCGAGGCACCCGCCAGCGCAGATGACGCCAGCGGCGAAGCTGGTATCGTAACGCGCTTTCAGCATGGCGGGAAAGGCCAGAAGACCCATCAGCGTCACGACCGCGCCGACGATTCCTGTCGCGGTGGCGAACAGCGCACAGGTGGCGAGCGCTGCGACTGCCATTGAACCGGGAATGCGCCGGGTCGCGATATTGAGCGTGTAGAACAGGCGATTCACAATATTGGCGCGCTCAACGATATACCCCATGAACAGAAACAGGGGTACGGCGGTCAGAACGTCATTCGACATCACGGAGTAGGTCTGGTTCACGAACAGGTCGAAAACCCGGTTGTCGAATATGGAGCGCATCCGCTCCGCGTCATAATACGCGTAATAACCAAAGCCGATTCCCATGGCCATGAGCGTAAAGGCGATGGGAAAGCCGAGCATGATGACGAGGATGAAAATCCCCAGCATGAGAATGGCGATCTGCGGATCGGTCATGGCTTAACCCCAACTCCTAATTCTTGATGTAGCCGGGATGCATCCTCCCCACCCTGCATAAGCCTCTTTTCGGTTTCCTCGACGTCCTCAAGATGAGGCGGCCATACCCCTGTCCTCATGCAGATGATGCAGCGCAAAATCTGGGCGAAACCCTGGATCAACAACAGCAATCCTGCGGCCGGTATGATCATCTTGAACTGAAAAATCGGGACATTGGCCGGGCTGTAGACGCTAACTTCCTTATAAGACAAGGACAGGGCGGCATATTTCCATCCTGCGAAAACGAGGGCCAGAACGCCTGGGAAGAAGAACAGAAAATAAAGGACAAATTCCAACCGGGCCTGAGTCCTGGGAGCCAGAAGCCTGTAGACAACGTCGCCGCGCACATGGCCGTCTCGCGAAAGCGTGTATGCGCCGCCCATCATGAACAGCGCTCCATACATCATGTAGCTGAGGTCGAACGCCCAAGGGGTCGGATCTCGTAGGACATAGCGCATGAACACCTCATAAGAGATGCCGAGCGTCATGATCATGATGCACCAGGCAAATGCCTTCGCGGTCCACCCGCTCAGGCGATCGATGAAGAAGATTGTCTGCAGCACTTTAGGCTCCCGGAGATCGCATGACCGGCGTACTGAAAGCGGCGCATGAGCGCGCCGCTTTCTTGACTCTCATTCGAGGGTTGCGGGCTAAGCTGGTAGCTTGCCCGGGAAATAGTGGTTGTAAGCGAGCTTGTAGTCGGCCGCATTCAGTATATCGTAGAAGGCGACACGCTCCGACCAAGCCTTCTGACTATCGACAACCTTTTTGAAGTAGGCGTCCTCGTTCAGCTTTTCGAGCGTCTTATCCCAGGATGCGAGTTGGGCTTCCATGACCGAAACAGGCGTCCGGTAAACTTTCACGCCATTCTCATTGATCAATGTTTGCAGATCTTTTGAATATTGATCCATGGCGAGGCCGTAATTCGCTGTATTGGCAGCCTCCGCCCCATATTCGAAGATGGCTTGAATTTCGGCAGGCAGACTATCAAACTTATCCTTGTTGAAGATAATTTCGAAGAATTCCGCAGCTTGATGATAAGAGCTCATCATATAGATCTTCGAGACATCTTGCGCGCCGAAACGTTTGTCAGAGGTCGGGTTGTTGAACTCGAAGGCGTCGATCACGCCGCGTTCCAGCGCCGGTACGATTTCGCCACCCGGGAGCTGAGTGACGCTGACCCCCATCCCTTGCATGATATCTGTTGCAAGACCGACGGTCCGGTATTTCAGTCCTTTCAGATCGTCAGCGCTCTTGATCTCTTTTTTGAACCAGCCGAGTGGCTGCGTAGGCATTGGCATGGCGAAGAAGCCGACGACGTTGAGTTTCAAAATATCCTGAACGAGTTCACGATAAAGCTCCTTGCCGCCGCCAAAATGGATCCAAGCCAGGATTTGCGAAGCGTTCGCGCCGAAAACCGGGCCAGTGCCGAACAGCGATGCGGCTTTGTTCTTGCCATACCAGTAGGCGGTCACCGTATGGGCGCCATCGATCACGCCCTGATTGCAGCCGTCCTGAACCTGGAAAGCCTGAACGACCGCGCCGGCCGGTAGAAGGTCGATCTTCAGGCGGCCGCCGGACATTTTCTCGACACGCTCAACATATTGCTTGGCCATATCCTGGAAAATATCGCTCGCAGGCCAGGAGCTTTGCATCTTGAGTGTTGTCGTCTGAGCCCGCGAGACTTGCGGGAAGCTG
>CAYVJO010000398.1:0-2763 GCA_964451735.1 uncultured Hyphomicrobiaceae bacterium
GAGACCTCCAATATGTCAACGTCGTTGAATTCGGCAGGCGCGCGCCGCGAACGGGTGTCGAGGACCAGGCTGACTTCCGCCATGTTGCGCGCAGGGCGCTTGTCCGTGCCCGCGAATATGACGTCGTCCATCGCGCCGCCGCGCATATTTTTATAAGATGTTTCGCCCATGACCCAGCGGAGGGCTTCGAGCAGATTCGACTTGCCGCAGCCATTCGGTCCGACAACGCCGGTTAGGCCCGGCTCGATCAACAGTTCGGCGGGCTCTACAAAGGATTTGAAGCCAAGAAGGCGGAGGCGCGTAATGTGCACTTGTAATCCCTCATTGTCCGCCAGCGCGGGTGCCGCCCGGACGGTGATGGGTCAAGCCGGCTTGGCCGCGTTGTTAAGATGCTGCTCGATATGGCGCCGCATCTCTTCGAAACTCATGACGCCGCGCACTTGCCGGCCATTGATGAAGAACGTCGGCGTGCCTTTCACGCCGAATCGCCGCCCCTGTTGTTTCACCCAATCCAGTCCTACGACAGTCTTTTGATTCGCCATACAACTGTCAAACGCCGTGCGGCTCAGGCCAGTGTCTTTAACAATTTTATACAAAAGATCTGGGTTAGGGTCCCGCGCATTCCACAGTTCGCGATTGGCCATGAATTTGTCGTTTGCGGCGAAATAGCGCGCTTCGGGCGCACAGCGCGCAGCTATCGCGGCGGCCGATGATGAAGCGCCGATCGGGAATTCGCGGTAGATATAAAAAACTTTTCCCGTATCGACGTAGGCGGATTTGAATTTCGGGAAGATATTTTTGTGAAAGACGGCGCAAAGCGGGCAGCCGAGAGATGCATATTCGATGATAGTGACGGGTGCGCTAGGGTTACCAAGCGTTTTTTCTGGAAGCGGGCCAGGCTTTATCAACTCCGCAGCCGATATGGGACCAACCGCCTCAGCGGCTCCGGGATCGGCGGTTAATCCGCCGGGTAGTCCGTCGGCGCAGCCCCCAACAGCCAGAATTGCTCCGATTGCCGCACCCGCAACAATACGCCGCCCTTTCCACCGTTTCGATAATTCCCGCTCAGCCATACTCTCTTCACCGGTAAGAATATATGGCAATGGAGCTCTGCGGCCGATGCGTCCGACCGCGGAGCATTCGTGTATTAGCTCTTGCCGTCGGAGGTGCCGATGATTTTTTCGAAATCCTGAATATCCACGCCCTTGAGCTTTTGCCCGTTAATAAAAAAGCTTGGCGTTGCCTTGACGCCAAATTCCGTATTGCCGCGGTTCCTGACCCACTCGATATGGCCTAAGAGCTTGTCGTCTTGCAGGCATTGATTGAAACGCTCCTCGGTGAAGCCAACCTGCTGTGCGAATTTCTGGAGCGAGGGGAGCGGATTGTTCTGAAACGCCCATTCATCCTGATTGAGATAAAGCAGATCCACGAAGTCGAAAAATTTCGCGGGATCGACGCAACGCGCCAGCATGGAGGCTGCCGCAGCGACATTGTCCAGCGGGAACTCCCGAACGATATACCGGGCCTTTCCAGTGTCGATATATTTCTTTTTGATCTCGGGCAGCACGTCCTTGTGGAAACGCGCGCAATGCGGACAGGTCATCGACGAATACTCGACGATGGTGTATGAGGCGTCGTCTTTGCCCATGACATTGTCGGGCAATTCTCCGGTTTTCATGAGTTCGGCGATATCGACGTCCGGTTTCAGTGGAGCCTGAGCGCGGCCCTCGGCAGCGCTGAAGAGATTTGCCGCCGAAACCAGCAGCATTGCGGCGGCTAGCGAGGTCCAACGTAAAAACGTGCGGCGCGCGACAGCGGATGGATGGGAAACGGACAAACTGAACACTTTCTCTTCTCCTTCAGATCGCATGGCCCTATTCGGCAAAGTTTTTATCCTGTATCCGTTGAAAGACACATAGGGCCAGATCGTGGCTATGTCGAGTAAACTGACGGCGAAGGAGATGAACGCCGAATGAATCGCCTCAGGCTCCTGCGGTTTCAGCGCCAGCGCGCCTCGCCTTGAGTCCGGAAGCCATGCGAGCGAACGCGTTTTTCAGCGCCCCCTCTGGAAGACCGTCAAGCGCAGGCTCGCAAGGCTGTCCGGATGTCTCAGCGCGCAAGCGTTTTGGAGCTTCCTGCCGCCGGCCGACCGGCGCTTGAAGAACCCGTATGTCGCTCACGGCGCGATAACCGAAAGCGGCGTTGATGCGCTCGATCAGCCGGGACCTCATATATTCGACTTCGAGCGCTCTTGCGCCTGCCACGCGCAAAATCAGAGTTGCGCCCGATTTGCGTCCGCTCGTCTCCTCCGCTCCTGTTTTGCCCGGCCATTTCAACCGCTCGGGCGCGGTGAAGGCCGCAAGCTCTGGGCCTGCGATAGCGCCCCATTCGGTCAGAATGGCGGAAGCGGAAAAGCCGAATTTCTCGAAGGCCGGGCGCATCAGGAGAGGGAGGAATTCACCAACGGATTTAGGCTTATGCGAGTAAGGCTTCCAGCCATGGCGCGCTGGCGTGAAATGACTTCCCGCCGCCCCCGATGTGCGCCCTTGCCGCTGCATTCTCACGATCTCTCTAATATTATCATGGCGCGACGCTAGATGATTCGAGCCATTCAAGCGAGGGGCAGAGCCTCAGGCGGCCCCGGCCTCTTGCCGGAATTGCAACTCCGCTAAACGAGAGTAAATGCCGCCTTCGTCCATCAAGGCTGCGTGATTGCCCTCCTCCACGATCTGCCCCTTATTGACAACCAGTATCCGGTCGGCG
>CAYVJO010000398.1:2773-3388 GCA_964451735.1 uncultured Hyphomicrobiaceae bacterium
AGCGATAACGAGCGTCGTCCGGCTCTGCATGACGCGGTTAAGAGCGGTTTGCACAAGGCTCTCGCTTTCGGCGTCGAGCGCGCTCGTGGCCTCGTCGAGCAGCAGGATAGGGGCATCGCGCAGCAGTGCTCGGGCAATCGCGATTCTTTGCCGCTGGCCTCCGGACAATGTGATGCCGCGTTCGCCGAGCAGCGTCTCGTAGGTTTCCGGCATGGCTTCGATGAATTCACTCGCCAACGCCATGCGGGCCACTCGCCGGACATCCTCATCGCTGGCGCCGGGAGAGCCGTAGCGAATGTTTTCGGAGATGGTCGCGGCGAAAACCGTCGGATCCTGCGGCACATAGGATATCCGGCGGCGCAGCTCTGTGAGATCGGCCTCTTTGGCAGAAACGCCGTCTACAAGGATGCGGCCGCGCTGGGGATCGTAAAAACGCATCGCCAGACTGAAAATCGTTGTCTTTCCAGCGCCGGAAGGGCCGACTATGGCGACGCGTTCTCCGGATCGCACCGAAAAGCTCAAATTGTCGAAAACAGGCGCGTCCAGACGTGCGGGATAGGCGAAAGACACAGCCTCGAAGCGGATTTCGCCCCGAGGCGGGCTCGGCATCGGCTT
>CAYVJO010000399.1:0-2665 GCA_964451735.1 uncultured Hyphomicrobiaceae bacterium
CGATGCCGAGGGCGGGGACGACTCCGTGCCGAGCGATGCACTCGCAGCCACGACGTCCAGGTCGCCGCTGGACGAGGACCCGCGTCCCAGCCATGCGAGGCTGCCGAGCGCCGCGACCGTGGCGACCGCCAGCACACCCACCGTGACGAGCAGCACCATGACCGGTCGGGACGTCCACGGGGCCGCGGGATCGACCGCGTGACGTCGTCGAGGGCGCCGCGCCTCCGCCGTCACGTCGCACCTCCAAGGGGTTCCGGCCCTTGACCACGGAAGGGGCCAACCCCACATCCGGGGCACATCCTGGCCCATCGCGCGGCTGGCCACATGAGACTGCTCTCATCTGGTGATGGCAATCGGAGCAGCCCGACCGGCGTCGATGGTTCAGTCTGATGAGCGTGCGACTCATGACCTTGCGACTCGACCACGGCACCCGCGCGGCACGGCTGGACGGCGACGTCGCCGTCCTCCTTGACGCCCCGGACGTCGGCGCCCTCCTCTCGCTGCCCGACTGGTCCTCGGCGGCCGCCTCGGACGGTGACCGGGTCGAGGTGGGGGCCGACGCCGGAGCGGCGGACCTCGCACCTGTCGTCCCACGCCCGGCCAAGGTCATCTGCGTCGGGTCGAACTACGCCGCCCACATCGCCGAGATGGGTAATCCGGTGCCGCAGCACCCGACGTACTTCACCAAGTTCGCGGCCTCCCTGGCCGGTGCGCGCGACGACCTCCCCCTGCCGCCGGAGTCGGACAAGGTCGACTGGGAGGCCGAGTTGGCCGTCGTCATCGGCGCCGGCGGCCGCCGCATCCCGCGCGAGCACGCACTCGACCATGTCGCCGGGTACACGGTGCTCAACGACGTCTCGATGCGCGACTGGCAGCGGCGCACGACCCAGTTCCTCGCGGGCAAGGCGTGGGACGGGTGCACACCGGTCGGCCCCTGGCTGGTGACCGCGGACGAGGTGCCGGCGGGCGCGTCGGGCCTGCGCATCAGCTGCGAGGTCGACGGTCGCGTCGTGCAGGACTCGAGGACGGACGACCTGATCTTCGACGTCGCGACACTGATCGCCGACGCGTCGGTCTTCGCCCGGCTGGAACCCGGCGACATCATCGCCACGGGCACGCCGAGCGGCGTCGGGGCGGGACGGACGCCGCAAGAGTTCCTGCGGCCGGGCTCCGTTCTCCGGACGTCGATCGAGGGCATCGGCGCGCTGGAGAACCGCTGCATCGAGGGGTGACCGCGCACGATCTTGACTCGCGGCACTGCGCCGGTTAATTTGTCATCATGATGAACAACAAGTGGCGGTCTCGGCGCGACCGGAGCGGTCGCCTGGTGGCCGACGACGGAACCCGCGACATCCCCGCCGCTGCGCCGGGCACGGTCGGCCGCGTGATCGTCGTCGGGGCGGGGATCGCCGGGCTGACCGCCGCCCGTGCGCTGCACGAGTCCGGTGTCGACGTCGTCGTCCTCGAGGCCCGCGACCGGATCGGTGGGAGGACGCACACCGTGGACGTCGGCGGCGTCCCGGTGGATCTCGGCGCCGCCTGGGTCCACGACGGCGTCCGGTCGCCGCTCCTGGCCCCTTTCCACCACTTGGGCGTCGAGCTCGTGGACGCCCGGATCGGCGATCTGTGGGAGACCGCACGCTTCCTCGACCGGAGCACGGGCACGTACCCGGCCGACGACCTCCGACGGACCGTCCACCAGCTCTACGCCGCTGTGGAAACCCGCACCCGTGATCGCCGGGTCGCCGCCGAGGTCTCGGATCTCCCGGCCGGTGAGGCCGTCCGACGACTGCTGCCCGACGGCGATCCCGTGGGCGTCGCCACCCTCGCCGGGGCGATGGCGGCCTTCGACGGCGCCGATCCGGACGACGTGCGCTTCGGCGCCCTGCTCGAGTTCCTCCAGGAGCACGGGCTCGCGGACCACGACGTCCTGCCTGTGACGGGCTACCGAGCACTCGTCGACGCCCTGGCCGAGGGCCTGGACGTCCGCACGGGACACCCGGTTGAGGCGGTCGTCGACGACGGCGACGCCGTCACGGTCCACACCAGAACGGGTGCGACCTCGGGCAGCCTGTCGGGCAGCCACGCCGTGGTCACGCTGCCGCTCGGCGTCCTCCGGGCAGGCGCCGTGGAGTTCCGCCCGGCCCTGCCCCCGGCCACACTCACCGCCGCCGCCGCCCTCGAATTCGGCGTCTACGAGAAGGTCGCCCTCGCCTACGGGACACCCGCCTGGCGCGGGCCCGACCACCGGCTGGTGATCGTCGGACACGCTGAGAGAGAGCCGGAGTGGCGTGTCACCCTCGACATCGGTTCCTGGCATGAGAACGCCGCGGTCCTCGTGGCGATATCCCAGGGTGCTCACGGTCGCCGGGTGGCCGATCTCCCTCATGCGGCACGCGCAGCCGAGGCCCACGCCCTGGTCCGGACCATCGCGCCCTCGGTCGGCGAACCCATGGCTGCGGCGACGACGTCATGGGCGAGCGACCCCTTCTCCCTCGGCGCCTACACACGTCAGGCCAGCAACGCATCGACCGAGGAGTCCCTGGCCGCCCTCGGCATGCTCGCCCGCCCCCACGGGCGCATCCTGTTCGCGGGCGAGGCCACGAGCACCACGCATGCCGGGTTGGTCGACGGTGCGTGGCTCAGCGGGCTTCGCGAGGCGAAG
>CAYVJO010000399.1:2675-3386 GCA_964451735.1 uncultured Hyphomicrobiaceae bacterium
GACGATACAGAGGACACCATCGCTCACACGTTCTGTTCTGTTCCGTTCCGTTCCATTCCGTGATGTGATGGCGCGATGAGTCCCGGCGCCGTGACCCGCGGACCCGGGCGCCCGTCCGTGGCGCCGGAGCGCCGGACCCAGGTGCTGGACGCGTTCATCGCCCTGGTCGGCGACGACGGCCTCGAAGCCGTCACGCTCGACCGGGTGGCACAGGCCGCCGGGGTCCAGCGAGCGGTCATCCGGCACTTCGTCGGCAACCGCGCCGAGTTGATCCGGCAGGCCGTCGCCAGGATCGCCGACCTGTACGAGGGGGAGGTCCGGGAGACCGTCGGCGCCTCCCCCGACGTCCCCACCCTTCTCGACACCTTGTTCGGCGAGCCGTGGGTGGGCGGCCTCAGCGCGTACGACCGCGCGTTCGACGCCCTGCTGCTGGAGGCGGCACGGGAGCCGGAGGCGGCTGCTGCCGTCCGACGTGCGTACCGGGTCCTGATCGACGAGATCGCCGGCGCCCTCCGGCGTCGGGCTCCCGAGACGGACGAGGTGCTGGTCCAGGACACCGCCTACGCCATCACGTGCCTCGCCGAACACAACGCGACGATGATGGGTCTCGGTCACCCGCCCGAGCTGTCCGCGGCGGCGCGCCGGGCCGCGCACGACCTCGCCGAGCGGCTGAAACCGTGAGGTTCCTCCACACCTCCGACTGGCACGTCG
>CAYVJO010000400.1:0-3380 GCA_964451735.1 uncultured Hyphomicrobiaceae bacterium
GCGCACCTCGGCGACGCCACTGACCGTTTGCAACTCACGCGCAATGGTGTCGTCGATGAACCAGGATAGCTCTTTGAGGCCCATATTCGGCGAGGTCGCGGCAAATGTCAGGATAGGCAGGCCGGCAATGTCGATCCGCTGGGCTATCGGTTCGTCGATCGTGCGCGGCAAGTCTGCTCTTATACGGGCAATCGCGTCTTTGACATCGTTGAGCGCCCGATCCGTGTTCACGCCAAGCTGGAATTCGATCGCAGTTGTGGAGGCCCCGTCCGTTATCGTGGAGCTGATATGCTTAACACCCGTTATGGCGGAAACCGCGTTCTCGACGCGCTTGGTTATTTGCGTCTCAAGCTCGGAAGGCGATGCGCCAGCCTGAGTTATGGTTATCGCCACAAGCGGAATATCGATGTTAGGAAAGCGCTCGACCGGCAGGTTGCGGAAACTCATCACTCCAAGGATGAGCAGCACGATAAACATCACTATCGATGGAATCGGATTGCGGATCGACCAGGCTGAAATATTGAGACGCATCAGCGGGCCTCACTCACCGTTTTTTCATCGAAAGGAATAGGGCGCACCGCGTCCCCGTCGCGCAGAAGCATTCCGGATTTCAACACGACACTTTCGCCTGCCGTCAGGCCTTCGCGAATTTCGACCATACCTCCCAGCCGGATGCCTACAGCGACAGTGCGGGTCTCGATGCGACCATCCTTGACGACTTGCACCGTTGGTCCGCTATCTCGGTTCAGGATCGCGGAGGCAGGCACGCCAAGCGCAGTCTTCGCTCCGGTATCGATTGTGGCCCTTGCGAAAGAACCAATGCGAAGATCTGGGTCGTCCCCGATGAAGATGCGAGCTCTTCCAAGGCGCGTTGCCGCATCGATCTCGGGCGAAATCAAGCGAACCTTGCCATTACGGGGGCTCAAACCAGATATTTCGACACTGGCTGGTTCATTCACCCGTATGCGCGGCATGTAAATTTCGGGAATTTCCGCGTCCAGCTCGATTTCGCCATTCTTGATGATGAGGAACATCGGATCGGCGATCGAGGACGCCAGAGCGCCAACGCGCGCAGAGCGCCGACTTATGAGGCCATCGGTCGGAGCAAGGATGCGGGTAAACGCAAGCCGAAGTTTTGATTCACGGATTTGCGCCTCGATCTGCACCTTTTCGGCTTGGGCAACAAGCAGCCCATCCTTCGCTGATGTAACGGTTGCATCCGCCGTGAGTGCGGCGGCTTCTCGTTCATCGAAAATCGAGCGGCTCGTTGCGCCCGATTTGATCAGCTCCTGAGCCCGGACAAACGCAGCCTCGGCCTGTTTGCGACTTGCCTCTGCTTGAGAAATGACGCTTCTGGCCTGCGCGATGGAAGCGTCGGCACGAACAAGGCTTGCCTCAAGCTGCGCGAGTTGGGCGGTCAAGGTTTCGTCAGCAAGCTTTGCGAGCAGCGCACCTTGTTTGACACGGTCACCTTGCTCGGCAAAAATCTCGTGAACGCGGTACCCTTCGATCTGAGGAGTAACCAGCACTTCTTCACGGGCAACGAGCGAACCTGTTGCCAGAACCGACTCGGTGAAAGTTGCTTCCTGTACCGCCACGACACTGACGGCAGGCCCTTGCGTCCCGCTTTCCGTTTGAGCGGCTTCTACCGTTGTAACCGTCTGCGCAGAAATCGCATTTGGCGAGGCGATAATCAGAATAGCTGCGATCTGGGCGGATGAGCGCCACAGAAGAAATCGGCTAAGGCACAGGCTCATGATCCGCCCTCAAGGGTTACTAAAATTCAAATCGTCATTATCGACAGGATTTATCAGCGATGCGATCAGCGACAAAATGACCGGCATGCAAGCAGCTCCATCAAAGTCAGAATGGAGTGCCCGTCTGAGATAAAGACCGTCTCCCAGCATCGCGACGATTTGGGCGATGATTGACACATCGAGCGTAGGATTAATCCGACCTTTCGCCCTAGCGTCCTGAAGCACCCTTTCAAAGCTGTCTAGCACAAATGTGTCAAGATCGCGTACGGTCTGCCCGACATGCGGATTGTGCATTGCTTCAGCATTAATTTCGAGTTGGAGGCGCAGTTTTTCATGTGGCTCACCAAGGCAATAGCTTTCGCCAAGCTGCGACAGCGCCACCATGAAATCGGGCGCATCAGCGATTGAGGCGAGTTCATTGACAAGCGCGGTCCTCTCCCGCTCGCAAATCCCGATGATCAGATCATCCTTTGATGAAAAGTAAAGGTAGAACGCGCCAGGGCTGATGCTGGCTTCGCGGCAAATATCCTGCATTGAGGCGCTATGGAAGCCTTGCTGTATGAAGCATCGTTCCGCTGCATCGAGTATATGCTCTCGGCGCGCTTTTTGGGCAGGCTTGTCTAGTTTTGGCATTTATCAACGCAGCCCAAAAACGAACGTTCATTCACTTATTTCGGTATCAACGCAGATCGCTTGCTTGTCAAGACCGATGTGCGTTCAAAAGCTGGTCTTCATACTATAGCAGGAGATGCCTTGAGGCGGAGATGCCACCCAGGTGCAGCCTTCGATCTGGAGCATCATACCGATAAACGCCAAGCGCTTCGGATAAATCCGATCATGAAACAAATACATAACGCGTTACAGGCGATACTGATTAAAAGTCCGTCCATCCAGCAGAACAAGGATCAGTGCCGGGTGATAACACCAGGCATGCGCCGTAGCACTCGCCTTCTGCTCCTTTAGCGCTGCATCTTCTGGCAGGAAAACCGAACGCAGCATCCCCCTTCATACGCGATGCATGTACGGCTGTGTCCCTTTGGGCACTTCGCAACAATCTTGGGACTGCACCGCACGATCCGCCCGCCCGCTTGCGACGAGAAACGCCCTATCTGGCCGAACTCCGATCCGGTGGCGGCGGGGGCAGTGTCGGCGATGATTGCCGCCACGAGCCCAGCACCAGCAATAATCGCCATAATAATAATACTTAAAGCAGTCGCGCTCATGAACCTCGCCTTTCGCCATTCGATTTCGAGCGCGAGGCGTCATGCCGCGCCGCTCTCCTCGTTAGTCATGGAGGGGCGGCACAAGGTTCACAGATAAATCATGGCGGGTTGCACTCAAACGAGCTTGCCCGGGTTCAGTATTCCGCGCGGATCGAGCGCCTGCTTGATCTTTTGCATCATTTCGATTTCGACCGGCGATTTAACCTCGCGCAACAGTTTACGTTTCATCCGGCCAATGCCATGCTCGGCGCTTATGGAGCCATTCAAGTCCAGGACGATAGCGTTGACGGCGCCAGCCACCTCATCCCACCGCGCAAGAAAGGCCTCTTTATTCTCACTTTCCGGCTGGCTGACATTGAAGTGGATATTGCCATCGCCATAGTGGCCGAAAGGCACGGGC
>CAYVJO010000401.1:0-3369 GCA_964451735.1 uncultured Hyphomicrobiaceae bacterium
CCAGGATACGCCGCCTTAATGATTCACGCCGTCACCAACATCTGCGGTTTGCTCACGAGGAGGTGGACGCACCCCATGCTGTGACGCTGCGTCTCGACGACGGCCGCCGCGCGCGTACGACCTTCACGGCCGAAGGCAGCGGCACCCGCGTGACCACCGTTTTTGACCCCGAGGGCGAAAACCCCGCCGAGATACAGCGCGCGGGCTGGCAGGCGATCCTCGACAGCTATGCGGCCTTCCTGGTACGGCACGAATAACAAATCTTCAGATGGCCTAACCGTGTAGATACTTAGCAGATTACACCCAATGAGAAACCCGGAACGCACTAGGCTGCATACGACCTTGCTACTCGCGTCTCGCCAAGTCACGGCAACCGGGATGGTTCGACCCAAAGGCTAGTGTGCATGACGATGAATTCCCTTACGATTGCTCTTCTATGGTTCGGCGCCATTGGCTGTGGGGTGATAGCTGGTGTCTATTTTGCCTTCTCGGCGTTCATCATGACGGCGTTCTCACAGCTCACTCCCGCGAATGGCATTGCGGTTATGTCCGCCATAAACGATACGATTTTGAGGTCGTTGTTCATGCCATTGTTCTTTGGAACCACGCTCGTGGCAGCAGTCCTCTTTGGGGTGGGCACTTACGGTTGGAGTGAGGCAGGATCCGCGGCTATGGTCATTGGCGGCGGATCGCATTTCATCGGCATGTTTGTCGTTACACTGATTTTCAACGTTCCGCTGAACAACGAGTTGGTCCGCCTCGGCGCTGCCGAGTCCGCGCCGTCCCCGGTATGGACCCGCTACTTGACCAACTGGACCATGTGGAACCACGTCAGAACCACGGCGTCGGTGGTGGGTGCTGTCTCGTTCAATGCTGCCCTTATCTCATATCAAGGCTAGTCGTCATGAAAGGTAAGACCCATTATGCCAACGGCCAGGCCGTCTTCCAATAGGACGGGGATCGGCTGACCTATTTTTTCAAGACTGGCCTGAAGAAGTCCGAGGGCCTGTCCATCGACGATGTGATGTACGGCGAATGGCTGTTCTGGCGCGAGAACGGCGACCTCTGGCAGGTGGGGAATTTCCGTGAAGGGAAGAAGCACGGCGAATGGCTGCGCTATGCCCAGGACGGCCGCGTGGACTATCGGGAGGTTTTCGAGGACGGAAAACCCAGGATAAGGCGCACAGGATGAAACCCGTCATCACAGCCTTCGCAAACTCACCCGACCGCGGCGCGGGGCTTGCGCGCGATATGCGCGTGCGCTGGGCGCTTGAGGAGGTAGGGCAGTCCTATGAGGTCCGCCTCGTCTCCTTCGCCGAGCTGAAGGAGCCCGCGCACCGTGTCCTGCACCCCTTCGGCCAGATCCCGACCTATGAAGATGGGGATCTGGTCTTGTTCGAGTCCGGCGCAATCGTGCTTCACATCGCTGAGCGTCATTCAAAGCTACTGCCCTATGAGCCGAACGCCCGCTCACGCGCGATCTCGTGGATGTTCGCCGCGCTCGATACGGTCGAACCACCGATCTGGGACCTTGATCTTGCGCGGATGGTCGAGGGCGACAAAGTCTGGCACGCCGAACGCAAGCCGATGCTCGAAAACCGCGTCCGTCAGCGGCTTGGCGAACTCTCCGACCGGCTCGGCGGTGCTGACTGGCTGGACGGGCCCCTATAAGGGGCTGCTCGGGGCCAACGCTGCGCTGATCGATTGGGGGCGGGATGCGGGTATTGACTGGGCCATGACCGCCACCGGTGCGGGCGAGGTTTTCGACTGCCGGCTAGAGATTTACCGTATCGGACCCGCTCAGAAACCGGATGAAGCCGAATGGGTGACGGAGATCACGATCCGGATCGCTGATGGCGAGGCGGGCTCATAAGGGTCGAGCATTGAGACGGTCGTATCTGGACGAGGTGAAATCGCGGACCATGAACACACCCCCGCGCATCTGTCCGCCTAAGCTGGCGTCCTTTGTCGTATCCCCATCACAAAGCGAGGCGAATTTTACCCAGTATCCGTGCGCGGAGTGATATTGGCCTCGCTCCGCAACCGCAGAACGCGTGTCTGCGGCATGCATAGCCGACGGGCTTAGTTCCCTCAGGTAGAGCAGCCAATTGATATCGAATTAAACGCAAACAAAGTATGTCTAAATAAATAGTCAATGATTTATATTCTGCGTACTGGAGGAAAAATTATATCTTTAAAGTACATGCTGTTACACGAAATTTTATTTGTCTCAAGATTCCGTTGCAGCAAGCGTGGCGTGAATGGAGTAAAGCGAAATCCGGATGAGATCTATGGATGGTTCGATACTGCCGCAAATTTGTCCAGGGACGCGATCAGAAAAAGCAGGTGCCGGCTTTTTGAAAATCGTGCTTAAACGAGCAGATACAGAGAAGGATTGTTTCCATTTGAAACGATCCTGATCCAAAAGGCAGCTATCTTTTCACGGTCACGCTGCTGGCCGGACATCGTCTGCATCGTGTACGTATGATAACAAAGCTACGTTCTGCATTGCCCGAGGGCTTCGGTGACAAGAACATCGAAGTGGCCCACCTGGCATGCACTTTTTTGCTTGCCGTAGTCACAGGAGCGGAGCACAGTCTGGCGGTGTCGGGACGGGGCATTGCCCGACGTCTTTCATTCACTGCGCCATTCATCAATCCATCATGCAGCCGATCATTAAGGTTTCGAACCTTTCAAAGACTTATGGCTCTGGCTTCCAGGCACTCAAATCGATCAACTTGGACATCCGCGAGAGCGAAATTTTTGCTCTTCTAGGACCGAACGGGGCCGGCAAAACAACGCTTATCAGTGTGATATGCGGACTGGTCAACCCAACGGGCGGCTCGGTTTCAGTGGCCGGTCATGACATCATTGCGGAGTATCGGGCCGCCCGGTCACTCATCGGACTGGTCCCGCAAGAGCTTACGACGGACGCCTTCGAGACCGTCTGGGCCACTGTCAGCTTCAGCCGGGGTCTGTTCGGAAAGCCGCCCGATCCGGCGCATATCGAGAAAGTGCTGAAGGAGCTCGCGCTTTGGGACAAACGTAAAAATAAGATCATGCAGCTCTCCGGCGGCATGAAACGCCGAGTCATGATAGCAAAAGCTCTTTCCCATGAACCGCGCATTCTTTTTCTCGACGAACCGACGGCGGGGGTCGATGTCGAGTTACGGCGCGAAATGTGGGACGTGGTGCGCACACTGCGCTCGACCGGCGTGACGGTCATCCTAACCACGCACTATATTCAGGAAGCGCAGGAGATGGCCGATCGCGTCGGTATCATCAATCGCGGGGAGATCATTCTGATCGAGGAAAAGCACGAATTGATGCGGAAGCTTGGCCGCAAGCAGCTCATTCTGGATCTGCAAA
>CAYVJO010000402.1:0-662 GCA_964451735.1 uncultured Hyphomicrobiaceae bacterium
AGATCGCGCGATCGCTGGTCCGCCACGCGTCGCTGATTGTCATGGATGAACCGACCGCGAGTCTTGATTTTGGCAATCAGGTTCTGGTCCTCAAGCAAATGCGGACTCTTGCGGCTTCGGGTCTTGGAATCGTACTGTCTACGCACAATCCCGATCATGCACTCGCCTGCGCGAGTCGCGTTCACCTTATGGCGGAAGGGAAGACGCAGGCTGCCGGACGTCCTGAAGACGTATTGACACCGGAGCATCTATCTCGGACTTATGGCGTACCTGTCGCCGTCGAGCAACTCGAAAACGGACACAAGGTCTGTGTGCCGGTTGACCTTCTATATTGAACCTTGACCCATGATGAGCTGAAAATGTTACGATTATTCGATGCCAAGAATAACGTCGCTGGCCTTCGTGATGACAGAAACGTCCTTGCCGGCCTCCAGTCCAAGCCGTTCTACCGAGCTTACCGTGATTGTCGAGGTGATTTCATTGCCGCCGCCAATATCGACCCGGACTTCAGCCAAGACGGCGCTTTTTGCGATACTCTTGATAGTTTCCTTAAACACATTGCGCGCGCTGAGTTGCATTGGTTTCCCCTGATGCTTACAGATTTTCAGTATACGCCGTTGAAGCGGACATCCTCGACCTGCACGCTGGTTGGAGCGGTGGCC
>CAYVJO010000402.1:672-3356 GCA_964451735.1 uncultured Hyphomicrobiaceae bacterium
GTCCGAATTCCGACACATCATATCCCGCCAATTCGCTAGCGCGGGCGTGAAAGACGTCTGACCGGCAGAAGTTCAGGAAAATTTGCATGGCCGGCTCGAACCAGCTGCGGCGGTCAACCAGCAAATCGAACTGTTCCTCGAAAAGCGGCGCGAAGGGCAGCTGGTATTGCGCTGCAAGCGAGGCCAGCCCGAAGGCCGCATCAGCTTTACCTTCGAGCACGGCCAGCGCCGCTTCATCCTCTGTGCGGACAGCTGGAATGAGGTCTATATCGCTCTCGCCAAGCTCTGTCTGCTTTAGCATGTGCGCCAACAGCACCTGCGCGCCGGACTCTGGCTGGCGCGGCGCGAAACGGTAGCCCTTCAAATCCGCTATGACGGCGATCTTGCCTGAAAGCTTCTTTCTCACGATAAGCCCGCGCTGCCGTTTCGCCCAGCCTACGAGTACGACCGGCATTGCCGCGAAGCGATCCATGACAGCTCGAACATTCCAGCCAGCGGAAGGCGGATCGTAGATATGAAGACCGACAGCGATACCGCCCCGTTCGGCAAAGCGGTTCATGCCATCCATACTACCATCGAAAAACGTCGCTATCCCGCAGCGCGAATTACGCAAGGCCCATTCCAGCAAGGGATCGTGACTGCCGAGGAACACATTCGGCAGCTCTTTGGCGTGCGCAGCGCGATCCAAGCCGGAGGAGCGTTCAACGATCCACGCCTCGACGGCCTTGCGCGGGAACAGCAGCTTGCCCATCGCCTTTGAGCAAGGCACTTCGCCCGTAGCGGCCAGGTCATACACCTTCCGCTCCTTGATACGCAGAAGCGCGGCGAGTTCCTTTGTAGTCAGATAATCCGCCATGCGCCGGCCTAAACGATGCCGAATTGCGAGAAAGGCCAGAAAGCAAGCGGGTCGCCGGGTATTATGCTGTCCACATCCTCAGGCACTTCGATGAGTCCGCTTGCGGCTTGCAGTCCGGCAATCAGCCCCGAGCCGTCGCGCTCAAATTTCCGGAGGACGGTTTTGCCGCTCTCCACCCCAAGCCAGCCGCGGTAGAATTCGCGCCGGTCCTGCTTTTTGCGCGCAATTGTAAAACCGGCTGGCAGCGTGATCTTCTCCGGTTCCCGCCAATCCGCTCCGGCCAGGCGCAGAAGCGAGGGATAAACGTAAAGCAGCCAACACACGAACACTGCCACCGGATTGCCCGGCAGTCCGAAGACAGGCGTTCCTTGAACCTGACCCATCATCATGGGACGGCCTGGCTTGATGGCCAATTGCCACAGATGGCAGCTCCCAAGCTTTTGTAGCGCGCCGCGCAGATGGTCCTCTTCGCCCTTGGATGCCCCGCCCGAGGTCACGAGCACGTCGAACTCACCGGCCGCTGCGGACAAGGCGGACTCGACCGCCTTGGCGCTGTCGGGCAGGACGCCGAGCGCGCGTGTGTCGGCTGGCAGAACGTCCGCCAGGGCAAGGACGAGCGGCTGATTGGCATCGTAGACCGACCCGGCGGGTAAATCGGCCTCGCCTGGCGAGCGCAGTTCATCGCCCGTGGAGAAGACGCCGATTTTCAGCCGGTCGTAAACTTCGACATGCCCGAAGCCAGCAGATGCCAGCCGGGCCAGATCCTGGGGGCGGAGACGTTGACCAGCCGCAAAAAGCATTTCTCCTGCCTGGATGTCCTCCCCGGCTTTCCGGCGATTTGCGCCAGGCTTTAGCCCCGGCGGAACAATAACATACGCCGTGGTGCTGCCATTGCCAGCGTCTGCCACGCAGTCTTCCTGCATGATGACGCTGTCCGCGCCAGTGGGCATAACGGCCCCGGTGAAAATGCGCATTGCCGTGCCGGCCGAGTGGCGCGGAAATTCTGATTGCGCCGTCGCGGCGATGCGGCCAGCTAAAGGCAGGCGCGTCGGCTCTGTCGGGCTCAGATCCATGTGTCGGACGGCATATCCGTCAACCGCTGCGTTGTCATGGGCTGGTATCGGGCGCGGCGCGAAGCAGTCGGCGGCGATGACGCGGCGCAAGCCCTCCTGGAGCTGGATGCTGACAGAGCTTACGACAGGACGCAGCCGCTCGCGTAAAAGCGCGATCACCTCGTCATGGCGCATTCGATCCTGGTCATGCGTAAAGCAGTCGTCGGCAAGTTTGCGGATCGTCATTCGCCAGCCGCCTCCCGTTCGACGAACCTACGCGCGGCCGTAAGGTCGTCAGGCGTGTTGATGTTGAAAAAGGGTGGCGGCACGCTTGCAGGAAAATCGACGCGCCGCCAAGGTTGCGCGCGAACGAACGCCATGACCTTGAAATGATCGGCCTCTGCAAGGAAAGCTCTCAACGGCGGCAAACAGCTTAAGGGCCAAAGACCAAAAACCGGTTGCGGATAACCTTCACTGAAAGCGATGGCGATCTCCATAGGCCTGTCCCTTGCGCCTTCGCTCAAAAGGGCTGCCAGGTCGTCAGGGTAAAACGGGCTATCCACGCTGGCGGTGACGAGATGCGTTGCATCGGTCCGGTTCTGGCGCGCCCACTCCAACGCCGCCACGACCCCGGCGAGCGGCCCCTGATTGCCTGGATCGAGGTCCGGAAGTCGGTCGAGAAATTATCGGGGAGCAGGGCGCGGTTGGGCCAGAGGCTGGGCATGCCGAGCAGCAGGGCCAGCTGGCGGCATGCCAGGAAGCAGGCATGGCGATGA
>CAYVJO010000403.1:0-2696 GCA_964451735.1 uncultured Hyphomicrobiaceae bacterium
GTTAACGACATGGTCAAGGTCAAGCGCGCGCTCGATGGCTCCCGGACCCGGCTGATCGGCCCGAATTGCCCAGGGGTGATCACTCCTGACGCCTGCAAGATCGGCATTATGCCGGGCCACATTCACAAGCGCGGCTCGGTCGGCATCGTCTCGCGTTCGGGCACGCTGACTTATGAAGCGGTCCATCAAACGACAACAGCCGGGCTTGGGCAATCCTCATGCGTCGGCATTGGCGGTGATCCGGTGAAAGGCACCGAATTCATCGACGTGATGGAGCTGTTCCTCGCCGACCCTGAAACGGAATCGATCATCATGATCGGCGAGATCGGCGGCTCTGCCGAGGAGGAGACCGCCGAATTTCTGTCCAAATCCAGCGTCAAGAAGCCTATAGTAGGCTTCATCGCAGGGATTACAGCGCCGCCAGGCAGGCGTATGGGCCATGCCGGCGCTATCATTTCAGGCGGCAAGGGCGATGCAAGCAGTAAGATTGACGCCATGCGCTCGGCGGGAATACGTATGGCGGACTCGCCTGCAAGCATCGGAACAACCCTTGTGGATGTACTTCGCGGTCTTTCTTGATGGGCGTCGCGATTTGGTGAACATGAGTTTAGTCGCAATTTAATGCAATTGTGCCCATATGGTCCGCATGGCGGACCATATTCCTTTGTAATCGGAGACCGTCCCTCGCCAATGAGGGTATGAACCATGAGCAAACAGAACCAAAAAGAGCTATTTGAGCAGACGTCCTTCCTTCATGGCGTGAACGCTGCCTATATTGAGGACCTTTATTCCCGGTTTCAGGATAATCCTGGCGCTGTTACCGCCGATTGGCGCGCTTTTTTCGGCGGTTTGAAAGAGCGCAAGGAAACGGTTATAGCCGATGCGCGCGGCCCGTCGTGGAAGCGTTCGGATTGGCCGGAACCGGTCGATGGCGAGTTGGTCAGCGCGCTCGCGGGCGATTGGTCCCAGATCGCGGAAAGACGCATCGAGGAGAAAATCACTGGTCAGGCCCAGGGCAAAGGCTACGAGCTAACCCCTGCCGAAACGATGAAAGCCGTGCGCGACTCGATACGCGTGCTGATGCTCATACGCTCCTATCGCGTGCGCGGCCATCTTGCCGCTATTCTTGATCCGCTTGGTCTGGAAGAACGCAAACCTCACCCTGAATTGCAGCCGGAAAGTTATGGCTTCGGCCCTGCCGACATGGATCGCCTTATTTATCTGGACAATGTGCTCGGCCTGGAAATGGCCACCGTTCGCCAGATTGTCGAAATCCTTCAGCGCACCTATTGCGCTTCGATTGGCGTTGAGTTCATGCATATCTCGGTGCCCGAGCAGAAAGCGTGGATTCAAGAACGCATCGAAGGTATCGATAAGGATATTAACTTCACGCCCGCGGGTAAGAAAGCAATCCTCGCCAAGCTGATCGAAGCAGAAAGTTTCGAAAAATTCATTGACAAAAAATATACGGGCACGAAGCGTTTCGGGTTGGACGGCGCGGAGGCGATGGTGCCGGCGCTGGAGCAGATCATCAAGCGCGGCGGCCAGCTAGGCGTTCGTGAAATTGCCCTCGGCATGGCCCATCGCGGCCGGCTAAATGTGCTCGCCAGCGTCATGAGCAAACCTCATCGCGCGATCTTTCACGAGTTCAAAGGCGGCTCGGCTAATCCTGACGATGTCGAGGGATCGGGCGATGTGAAGTACCATCTGGGTGCGTCATCGGATCGTGAATTCGATGGTAACACCGTCCATCTCTCGTTAACCGCGAACCCGTCACATCTGGAAATCGTCGATCCCGTTGTGCTTGGCAAGGTCCGTGCGAAACAGGATCAGGCGGGCGATAAGCAGCGGGTTACCGTTCTTCCGCTTCTGCTGCATGGCGACGCAGCTTTCGCTGGCCAGGGCGTGGTGGCAGAATGTTTTGGATTATCTGGCCTCAAAGGGCACCGAACCGGCGGCTCGATCCACTTTATAGTCAATAACCAGATCGGCTTCACGACGTCGCCGCGCATGGGTCGTTCCTCGCCGTATCCTTCTGATGTCGCGCGCATGATCGAAGCACCGATCCTTCACGTCAACGGAGACGATCCCGAAGCCGTGGTACATGTGGCGAAGATTGCAACGGAATTCCGTCAGCAATTCCATAAACCTGTCGTCATTGACATGTTCTGCTATCGGCGATTCGGTCACAATGAGGGCGATGAACCGGGCTTTACTCAGCCACTCATGTATAAGCGTATTCGCGAGCACCCTTCCGTTACAGACATTTATGCTGGGCGGCTTGTTAGGGAAGGTCTGATCACGAAAGATGAAGTTGAGGGTCTGCGCCAATCGGTTTTCGAGCATCTCGAAAACGAATATGCCCTCAGCGATAATTACCGCCCCAACAAGGCTGACTGGCTGGATGGCCGGTGGTCTGGCTTGTCACGTGCGGAGGAAGGGCCGCGCAAAGGCGAAACGGCTGTTGAAATCGATACGCTGCGGAAGATCGGCGAAAAAATCACGACCCTTCCAAAAGACTTCAGCGCCCATCGCACGATAGAGAGGCTTTTCAAGAGCCGCCGTCAGATGGTGGCGGATGGCAGGGGTTTCGACTGGGCCACATCCGAAGCGCTTGCCTTGGCAACACTCCTGAATGAAGGCTACCCGGTCCGGTTGTGTGGCCAGGACGTGGAGCGCGGGACGTTCTCCCAGCG
>CAYVJO010000403.1:2706-3344 GCA_964451735.1 uncultured Hyphomicrobiaceae bacterium
GACAGAAAAAAAATACACACCTATCAACCATATCGCCAAGGGACAGGCGAAGCTCGAAGTGGTCAATTCGATGCTGTCCGAAGAGGCGGTTCTCGGCTTCGAATATGGCTACAGTCTGGCCGAACCGATGGCGCTCGTGCTGTGGGAAGCCCAGTTTGGCGATTTTGCGAACGGCGCCCAGGTCGTCATCGATCAGTTCCTGGCGGCTGGGGAGCGCAAATGGCTGCGCATGTCCGGTCTGGTCATGCTCCTACCCCATGGCTATGAGGGGCAAGGTCCCGAGCATTCATCGGCGCGGTTGGAAAGGTATCTCCAGCTTTCGGCGGAAGACAATTGGCAGATCGCCAATTGTACGACCCCGGCAAACTATTTCCACATCCTGCGCCGTCAGATGCACCGTAAATTCCGCAAACCCTTGATCCTCATGACGCCGAAATCGCTCCTGCGTCATAAACGGGTGGTTTCGACGATCGAGGAAATGGGCCCTGGCACGACGTTCCATCGCGTTCTCTGGGACGGTGCGCAGAACGGTCACAGCGAGGCAATAAAGCTCGTACCCGACCAGAACATCAAGCGTGTCGTGCTTTGCAGTGGCAAGGTTTACTATGATCTGTTCGAGGAACGGGCAACACGGAAGA
>CAYVJO010000404.1:0-231 GCA_964451735.1 uncultured Hyphomicrobiaceae bacterium
GACAATAAAGATTTGTCGGCTATTAGCGGATCAAAGCCTGCGAAGCAATGATGCGTTCGGGAATTTGCACTATGCATAACGCAGAGGCCGGATTGCGGCGGCAAGGCAATGCTGTCATGCCTTCTTTATAGATACTAATGCGGCGGCGGGCGATGACGGCGCGGCTATGCTTGTTCTAGCGCCGGTTCAAAGCAGTCTAATCCTGCGACATGCCCGCCGCTTCGCCTAAGT
>CAYVJO010000404.1:241-3305 GCA_964451735.1 uncultured Hyphomicrobiaceae bacterium
CGAATAAGGGACGCCGCTGGCCTCAGATCATAACCGGCTCGAAGCGCTTGCCCTAGAACCATGTCGAGATCGGCACCGCGCGCGACTTTCGCCGCTGCCCATAACATGCAGGAACGATTCCCAGTTCGGCAATATGCCAAGATCGGTCCTTGGGCCGATCCGAGAATGTTCGCAAAGCTGGCAACCTCTCCCGGAGTAAGCTGAGCAGTGGCGAAAGGAAGGTTAACGAAGCCTAAGCTATTGCGAATAGCGGCGGCTTCGATCTCTGCGGCCGCTGGCTGCATAGGTCCTTCCTCGCCATCCGGCCTGTTGTTGACAATATGATGGACCCCAAGCCCGGCAATCTCGGCGACATCGTCGGAGTGAATTTGTCCAGTGACGTAAGTTGTCTCATCCAATTGAACGATGTGTACCATTTTTCCAACCTTTGATATGCTTTAGTGCGTGCGCATAAAGCGAATGAGTATACATTCGCAAGCCAAAATCAGCATCCGGTCCCAATCGTTCCAGGCAAGGCCTTTTGCAAAGGACAAACGGAGCCCACTTTTCGGAAAGCGAAATTTTTTGCCCGGCGCGCGTTTGGCCCGAAAACCGGCGCCCACTTTTCGGAAGGCGCTTTTGTGCAGTTTTTGCCACAAGCTTTGTAGAATCACCCGTGAATATCTATCTGTTCATATAAAGCACAGCTCTGGTCTATCATCATAGCTACTGTCAAAATCGCTCGTAAGAGAGTCCAAGGAAAAAAAATGCTGATGACCCGGCGCCGCTTTCTTGAACTGGGCGGAGCTTTCGCGGCAAGCGCGGTCTTTGCGCGGTCATCAATCGCACAGGAGCGTTTCATAACTGCGCAAGGCCCATGGCGTAAATTCGATCTTACCGCGCGCCTTGCCTTTTTGAAACCCAACGGCAAGGCGCAAGCCTGGATACCCGTCCCCTCCGTCAATGAAAGCGACTGGTCGAAAGCGCTGGGCAGCGACTGGAAGACCAACGCCAAAATCGCACGGCTTGAAAAAAACGCGGGATACGCAACCGATCTCGTCTATCTGGAATGGGACGATACCCAACTGGAGGCCTTTGCCGAGATCAGCAGTCACGCTGAAACACGCGACCGTTTGACCGATTTCATCCGCCCGCTCAAACCTTCTGTCCTCGCCGATGACCTCAAAAGCCGCTTCACGCAGCTCCCATCCGACCTGCCGGATCAACCGCACCTGTATGAAGTAGCAAGCGAGATTACCGAAAACGCAAAGACCGATCTTGGCAAAGCCAAAGCGATTTATGAATGGGTCGTGGAGGAACGGAGCTGCGAAAGGCCCAAATTTGGAGCCCTGAAAGTTCACCCATCCGCAGAGCCGGATTTACTCAGCGATTGCAAAAATTTGAACAAGCTCTTTGTTGCGCTTTCGCGGATATCGGGCGTACCCGCCAGGCAAATTATCGGTGTCCGCGTGGCGCCATCGCAATATGGCTATGAAAGCCTTGGGGCCGTGCCGGAGAACATTACCGCGAAAATTCATGCACGCGCGGAAGTTTGGCTTGCGGATTATGGATGGGTCCCCGCCGATCCTGATGATGTCCATCGTGTCATACGCGACGAACCACCAGGCGCGCTCGATTTGGCCGATCCCAAGGTGATCGCCGCTCGCACGACGCTTTTCGGCGCGTGGGAGGGAAATTGGATCGCTTATAACATGGGAACAAACATTCTGCTCCCTCAGTCTGATGGGATCACCACGCCATATCTGTTTCAGCCCATAGTTCAGCTGGCGGCACAAGTGATCGACGCAAGTCAAGCGGACGGTTTCAGTTTTAAGCTTACTGCAAAAGAGCTTCCTGCATGAGACGGGCAGCTCATCCGCTTTTGCCTTGCGAGCACCCTTTTTTCAACTTGAGGGCGTCTCGTGACTTGCGGAGATCCTAAATTCGGGTCAATTAATCAGTTGACATTATCATCGGACACGATCGTGACATGGAAAAATTCACAGAACTGACCGGAATTGCAGCGCCATTGCCTATGATCAATGTCGATACAGACATGATCATACCTAAGCAATTCCTGAAAACCATCAAGCGCACAGGGCTTGGAAAAAATCTCTTCCAGGAAATGCGCTACGACCCTTCAGGCAAGGAAAATCCTGACTTTGTGCTCAACAGGCAGGCCTATCGCCAAGCCAGGATACTGATCGCAGGAGCCAATTTCGGGTGCGGTTCGAGCCGTGAACACGCGCCTTGGGCTCTACTGGATTTCGGCATCAAATGCGTGATCGCGCCCAGTTTCGCTGATATTTTCTACAATAATTGCTTCAAGAACGGGATCCTTCCGATCGCATTACCTCAAAGCGAAATCGACAAGCTTCTGGATGACGCGTCGAGAGGCGCCAACGCAACCATAACAGTGGATCTGGAGGCGCAGGAAATTCGCGGTCCGGATGGCGGCGTGATCGCCTTCGAGATCGACCCATTCCGCAAGAAATGCCTGCTCGAAGGACTAGACGATATCGGGTTGACACTGAAAAAACAGGACAACATCGCTGCTTACGAGCAAAAAACGCGAGTTGCACGTCCCTGGATTTGATCTTGCAGCCGCGCGCGACGGGTAAACTCCTCCATGGCGCGACGGGCGGCGGCGCAATAGAAATTTAGCGGTGGTTCACGTCAAAATCACTCTTGCGCCCTGGCGCTCATTCTGTTTCCCATTAACCACTCATTAATGTTCGTCACCCTGTCGGCGGCGTAGCGCCGCCTCATGCCAAGAGCGTGTCATGCCGACTTTCAATTTGCTGCTCCTGCCAGGCGATGGCATCGGCCCAGAAGTGATGGGCGAAGTCGAACGCATCATCGGCTGGCTGAACGCCCAAGGTTCGGCTACCTTCAACACCGAGAAGGATCTCGTGGGGGGCTGCGCCTATGATGCTCACGGCAAAGCCATTTCGGACGAAACCATGGCGCTAGCCGTTCGGGCCGATGCGGTCATGCTCGGCGCGGTCGGCGGGCCACAATGGGATGACGCGCCTTACGAGGCTCGGCCCGAGGCAGGGCTTTTGCGCTTGCGAAAGGATATGCA
>CAYVJO010000405.1:0-1940 GCA_964451735.1 uncultured Hyphomicrobiaceae bacterium
TGCTCCGCTGCGGTTCGGCCTCGCTGCCTTTGTCATTGCGCGCGAGTGCGAGAGCAAAGCGCAAGAAGCCTACGAGCGCTTACACGCGCTCGCCGCCCAAGATGGTGATTTGTGGTCACTGAATAAGCCGAACATCGACGCAAAGGTGGTCATGCATCAAACCATGGCAAAAACGCCAAGCATCGGAACAAATGGCGGAACTGCGGCGGGCTTGGTCGGCAGCTACGATCAAGTCGCCGAACGCATCCAAGCCTTCCATGAAGCAGGTATTGAGCTCTTCATGCTTCAATTTCAGCCATTCATTCCCGAGATGACACGCTTCGCCCACGAGATATTCCCGCGCCTGCGCAAGACTGCCAACCCCGATATCGCTCCCCAAAGGTCAAAGACGCATCACGTTACGTCCAGCTGACGCCAAGCCTCGGCGCCTTTTCCAATATAAGGAACCGTAACCACCGTGAGCACAATTGAGCAGACCGCATCATCCCTCGGCTTTCGTGCCGCGAGCAATTCGGTGCCAAAGTCCTGTGAGCCGTCTTTAAGTCCCGTAGTGAAGGTTCGTTTCGGCGAAAACAAGCGCGGCCTTTTCATCCTTTCATGGGTCGCACCTTTGGTTCTTCTGCTGGCATGGGAGACGCTCGCACAGGTCGGCTGGCTGGAGCCGCACGTCATGCCAGCGCCAAGCCGTGTGCTGTTTGCCGCTTACGATCTCACCCTTAATGGAAGCCTGCTTAACGACCTCGGAGTAAGCCTGTTGCGCGCAGCGACCGGCTTTGCGATCGGCGGTTTCACGGGTTTCACGCTCGGCACGTTTGTTGGATTCTCGCGTATTGCGGAAGCTGCTATCGACCGCAGCGTACAGATGATAAGAGCAATTCCGTTTCTGGCAATGTTGCCTCTTGTGATCGTATGGTTCGGCGTCGGGGAGGCACAGAAGATATTCCTGGTGTCGCTTGGCGTCGCTTTCCCGATCTACATCAACACGACGCTCGGCATCCGGCAGATCGATCCCAAACTCGTCGAGCTCGGCCGCGTGCAAGGGCTCGGTACCGTGCAGCTTATTCGCCGGATCATCCTTCCAGGCGCGCTCCCCTCGATCCTTACAGGCGTGCGCTACTCGCTGGCTACCGCCTGGCTGGCGCTCGTCGTTGCCGAAACGATCGGGGCGCAATCCGGCATCGGCTTTCTCGCAATGGATGCGCGCGAGTTCCTGCGTACCGACGTAATCGTTCTGACAATTGTCATTTACGCCATTATCGGCGTTCTCGCTGATGCAATCGCGCGCTACTTGGAAGGGCGGCTGCTCGCCTGGCATCCCAACTATGACAAGAAGAACCGATGATGGCCCAACCCGCTCTCCGTCCAGCCAAGCCGGCAGCCGTCGTAACAGCGCTCAAGCGGTCTTACGGCCAGCTCACCGTGATCGATAATCTCAATCTGGTTATCGAGCAAGGCGAATTCGTCGCCCTGCTCGGAGAGAGCGGTTGCGGAAAAACGACCCTGCTACGCGCATTGGCGCGGCTCGATCCGATTCAGGGCGGCAGCCTCGATGCCCCATCGCGCCCCGCAGTCGTCTTTCAGGAGCATCGTCTGCTGCCATGGGATACGCTTTGGCAAAATGTCTCTCTCGGCCTTCCCAGGTCTTCAGCGCGAGAACGCGCAGCGGCGGCGCTTGCCGAAGTGGGACTGGGCAACCGCCTCGACGACTGGCCTCGTAACCTATCCGGCGGACAGGCTCAGCGTGTCGCACTGGCGCGGGCTCTCGTGCAGGAACCAGAACTCCTGCTGCTCGATGAGCCTTTTGCAGCACTCGACGCGCTCACGCGCATACGCATGCATGGGCTGGTGAAGGAACTCGTCGCGCGCTACCAACCCGGCGTGCTTCTCGTAACGCACGACGTGGACTGTCAACGCCGGAGAGATTCTGCAGCGGCTGGCCG
>CAYVJO010000405.1:1950-3304 GCA_964451735.1 uncultured Hyphomicrobiaceae bacterium
CCGGCTTTTACAGTGGACGAGGCAATAAGACTTGCTGACCGTATTCTCGTGATGCGCGACGGCACTATCGCGACTGAACATCTCATAACGGCCACGACAGATCCCATGGCCAAGCGCACCCAGCTCCTCGCCGAGCTCGGCGTGATAGCGAACGACAACGCTGAACATGCATAGGAGTTTATCATGACCCTTGACTTCTCCCGCAGACGCTTTCTCAAGTCTGCAGTGGCTGGCGCGAGCGTCGTTGCTGGCGTCGCGCCTTTGTCTGGAGCTGGCGGCGCGCGCGCCGCTACCGGCCGGAAGACCGACAAGCTGCGCCTTACCTGGGGTTTCAGCGGCCTGATCCTCATATCGCGAGAGCGGGGAGAGCTTGAAAAGCTCCTCGCCAAGGATGGAATCGAGGTCGAATGGATCGGTCCGTTTCCCAATCATGCGCCAACGCTGCAAGCCGTAACGGGCGGAACCGCAGATTTCGGTTTCGGCGGCAGTACGACGCCAGCGCTTGCAGCCATCATAGCAGGCTCGCCGCTCGTCTTCAGCCAGTTCCTGATTTACGAGCCGCGAACGACCTCGATCATCGCAAAGAGGAAATCCGGAATCACGCGGGTCGAGGATCTGGTTGGCAAGTCCGTTGCCGTGAACCGCTCCGGGCTCGGCGAGTTTCTGCTCGTTGCGGCCCTGGAAAAGCACAAGGTCGATCGCACTAAGGTCAACTTCGTCTATCTGAACCCGCCGGACGCCGCACCTGCGCTTGCATCCGACAAAGTCGACGCGTGGTCCATGTGGAGCCCGGGCGTTGACATCGCGCGTTTTAATCTGGACGCTGTTGATGTGTTCAACGAAGGACGCGATCTCGATTTCATGATCGATTTCTCATCTTACGTCACGCATCGCAAGTTTGCGGAAGACAACCCCGACATCATCAACGCCTTCCATAAGGCCCTTCGAGCGGAAGCCGAATGGATCTCACAGAACACGGCCGAAGCCGAGAAAATCGCCCAGGCGCGCGGCAAGTATAGCGACCAGGTAAGAGATTATCTGACGAGCCTGAAGCGCCAGTACCGCTTCTACGACGTGAATGATCAGGACTTTCTGAATAACCTTCAATTCGCCGCCGATTGGCTCACTGAGCGTAAGATCCTGCCGTCGAAGGTCACGGTCCGCGATCATCTCGCCAAACTCTGACGTGGATGCGCCGCTTCAGGAGCAATGGAAGCCTTGCTCCTGAGGACGAGAGCCTTATGAGTTTACCCACGCTCATATTGGGCCGCTTTGAAGTAGAGCTGATCCGTTCTGATGGAGCCAGAGCGGATCAGCTCTAACTTTTTGTTTTAAATTAATCTTTTTGAGATTA
>CAYVJO010000406.1:0-3295 GCA_964451735.1 uncultured Hyphomicrobiaceae bacterium
AGGGGGTGCATTGGCCGCAGCTTTCATGCTTGTAGAAATAGGCCAGCCGTGCGATCGCCGCGATGATGTCGGTGGATTTGTCCATGACGATGACAGCCGCCGTGCCGAGGCCGGACTGCACCTCGCGCAGCGAGTCGAAGTCCATCAGCAGATCCTGGCACATGGCCGAAGGCACGCACGGCACCGACGACCCGCCGGGGATCACCGCAAGCAAATTGTCCCAGCCGCCGCGCACCCCGCCCGCATGGCGCTCGATCAGCTCCCGCAAGGGGATGCCCATCTCCTCCTCGACATTGCAGGGCTCGTTCACATGGCCGGAAATGCAGAACAGCTTGGTGCCGGTGTTGTTGGGCCGCCCGAGCGCTGAAAACCAGGTCGCGCCGCGCCGCAGGATGTCGGGCACCACCGCGATGGATTCGACATTGTTCACCGTGGTCGGCGCGCCCCACAAACCGGCATTGGCCGGGAAAGGCGGTTTCAGGCGGGGCTGGCCCTTTTTGCCTTCGAGGCTTTCCAGCAGCGCCGTCTCCTCGCCGCAAATATAGGCGCCGGCGCCGTGATGGAGATAGACGTCGAAATCCCAGCCGTGAATGTTGTTCTTGCCGATCAGCTTGGCGGCATAGGCTTCATCGACCGCCGCCTGCAGCCGCTCGCGCTCGCGGATATATTCGCCGCGCAGATAGATGTAGCAGGCATGGGCGCGCATGGAGAAGCCGGCATACAGGCACCCTTCGACCAGCAGATGCGGATCGTGCCGCATGATCTCGCGGTCCTTGCAGGTGCCGGGCTCGGACTCGTCGGCATTGACCACGAGATAGGATGGGCGCGGGTCGTTTTTGGGCATGAACGACCATTTCAACCCTGTGGGAAAGCCTGCTCCACCGCGCCCGCGAAGGCCGGACGCCTTCACCTCCTCGATGATCCAGTCAACGCCTTTCTCCAATATCTCCTTGGTACCGTCCCAGGCCCCGCGTGCGCGCGCGCCGGCCAAACGCCAATCGTGCTGGCCATAGAGATTTTGAAAAACGCGGTCTTTGTCCGAAAGCATCGTGTCTCAATCCGTCTTCAAAAGCGTGCGATGCCCGCTGGCGGGCGCGGAGAACTGGCGGTTGATCTGAGGTCCCGGCTTGACTGCAACGCCGGACTGTAGCTTTTCCAAAAGATTTGTGAAGATATCGGGCGTCAAATCCTCGAAATAATCCTTATTGATCTGCACCATTGGCGCATTTACGCAAGCACCAAGGCATTCGACCTCTACCCACGAGAACAAGCCGTCCGCTGTTACTTTGTTTTCCGGCCCAATCATTTGCCGGCAAATTGCCTTTATGTCTTCGGCGCCACGCAACATGCATGGCGTCGTGCCACAAAGCTGAACATGATATCTGCCTACCGGCGACAGGTTGAACATGGTGTAGAAGGTCGCGATCTCGTAAACGCGGATGTAAGGCATATCCAACAAATCGGCGATATAGCGTATGGCGGGTTCCGGCAGCCAGCCTTCATGTTGCTCCTGCGCGCGCCAAAGCAACGGGATGACCGCCGAGAACTGCCGGCCTTCTGGATATTTCACGATTTGTTGCCTGGCCCAGGCAAGGTTGTCGTGCGTGAATTCGAAACGCGCTGGCTGGTTCGGGTCTAGTCTGCGGACTGCCATGATTTGCTTTCGGTTTTCTTCCAAAGCCCTTCACCCAGGAAGGGGGTCTGCGTTTCTCAACGGTCGATCTCTCCGAAGACGACGTCGAGCGTACCGATGATGGCGGAGACGTCGGCGAGCATGTGGCCCCTGCTCATGAAGTCCATCGCCTGGAGATGCGGGAAGCCGGGCGCGCGGATCTTGCACCGATAGGGCTTGTTCGTGCCGTCTGCCACCAGATAGACGCCGAACTCGCCCTTCGGTGCCTCGACCGCAGCGTAAACCTCGCCCTCGGGCACGTGAAAACCCTCGGTGTAAAGCTTGAAATGGTGGATCAGCGCCTCCATCGAGCGCTTCATGTTGTCCCGCCGCGGCGGCGTCACCTTATGGTTCGGCGCGAGTACTGGTCCTTTGCCGTCCGCCGAGTTCAACTTGACGATGGCCTGTTTCATAATGCTCACGGACTGGCGCATCTCTTCCATACGGATCAGATAACGGTCGAAACAATCGCCATTGTTACCAACAGGAATGGCAAAATCGAATTCTTCGTAACATTCATAGGGCTGGCTCTTGCGCAGATCCCAAGGTGCACCCGAGCCCCGCACCATAACGCCGGAAAAGCCCCAGGCTAGGCAGTCTTTCAGCGCCACGACGCCAATATCGACATTACGCTGCTTGAAGATGCGGTTGCCCGTTAGCAGGCTGTCAATGTCGGCGAGGACGGCCGGGAAGCTCTCGCACCATGCCGCGATGTCGTCGATCAAAGGCTGCGGGAGGTCCTGATGCACGCCACCGGGGCGGAAGTAATTCGCGTGCAACCGCGAACCGGAGGCGCGCTCATAGAAAACCATCAGTTTTTCACGCTCTTCAAAGCCCCAAAGAGGCGGGGTGAGGGCGCCGACATCCATCGCCTGTAGGGTAACACTCAGCACATGGCTAAGGATGCGGCCGATCTCGCAATAGAGCACGCGGATGAGCTGGCCGCGCCGGGGGACCTCAACGCCGGCGAGACGCTCGATGGCGAGGCAGAAGGCATGCTCCTGATTCATCGGCGCGACATAGTCGAGCCGATCAAAATAAGGGATCGCCTGAAGATAAGTCTTGTATTCGATCAGCTTTTCAGTGCCGCGGTGCAAAAGGCCGATATGCGGATCGACACGCGCAACGACCTCGCCGTCCAGCTCAAGCACAAGACGCAGCACACCATGCGCCGCGGGATGCTGAGGGCCGAAATTGATGGTAAAATTGCGCAGCTCGGTGCCTGACGCGGACGGCATTTCACCGGCGACCTGGTCTTTTGCAGTTTCCATTGTGCTGCCGTCAGCCATGCAAAGCTCCAAATGCCGTCAACCCACGGCTCTCGCCTTCTTCGCGGCGAGATTTGCATTAAACTTATCCCAGTCGACAATGAAGCGCTGATGATAGCCCTCGCCGATAGTGTCATGCCCATCATGGGCGCGCACTTCGAACCAGACCCGCCGCCCATCGACCTCCGTTACCTCCACATCGACCGTCACTGTCATGCCTGCGGGCGTGGCCGCGTCATGAGAAACATCGACATGCACGCCGACGCTGCCCTCACCTGGTTCCAAGTGCGGGGCAAGCGCCTGAACGCAAGTCCACTCCATCAGGGCGACCATGAAGCCGGTGGCGAAAACCTCC
>CAYVJO010000407.1:0-3291 GCA_964451735.1 uncultured Hyphomicrobiaceae bacterium
CCAGATCGCTGGGACCGGTCTTGGGCTTTCGATTTGCCGAGGCATCGTCGAGGCGCATGGCGGGTGCATCATCGCCAAGGACGGGCCCAGGCATAAAGGTACAACGATCGAGATCACTTTACCGCTCGGCGAGGCGCCCGCCATGCCCGCCGCCGAAACCGAGACCGACGATCGTTTGAGCGAAGAGGTGGGCGTAAATTGATATCGAAACGCATACTTGTCGTGGATGACGAACCGCAAATCCGGAAATTTCTGCGTATCAGTCTGAGCGCCGAAGGTTACGAGGTGATCGAGGCGCCACGCGGGGAAGAGGGGATTGCGAAATGCGCAACCGCTCAACCCGCTCTCGTTATCCTCGATCTAGGGCTTCCAGATCTCGATGGGCAGCAGGTAATCGGGCGTATCCGCGAGTGGTCTGACGTACCGATCATCGTGCTCTCCGTCCGGGCTAAGGATCAGGAAAAGGTCATCGCGCTCGATAGCGGGGCAAATGATTATGTCACCAAGCCTTTCAGCATCGAGGAACTGCTCGCGCGCATCCGCGTCGCGTTCCGGTCGCGAATGGACACTGCTACCGACGCAGAACTGGTTTTAGGGGAGTTAACCGTTGATGTGCTTCGGAGGAAGGTGTCCTTGAGCGGGGAGGATGTCAAGCTGACGCGGAAGGAGTTCGAGCTGCTCCGAATGCTGGCGCAAAACGCTGGGCGGATCGTCACGCACCGGCAAATCCTGCGCGAAGTCTGGGGGCCGGCGCATGAGGACGATGTGCATTATCTGCGGATCTATATCGGGCACTTGCGCCAGAAGCTTGGTGACGATCCGGCAAACCCGAAATTCATCGAAAGCGAGCCGGGTGTAGGATATCGGCTGATCCTTGAGGCAGCTTGATCGCCGGATATAAGCCGCAGACCAGCTTTGGCATTTGGCATGCGAAGTAATCAAGAGGGCCAACGATGCATTGGCCCTCTATTCATAAGGTTATTCGGTCAAGTTTACTTGAGCGGCTCAAGGGAAGGCTCGCTCCCGCCCCACTTATATTTGAAGCTAGCGGATATGATGTCGACGGATGACTCACTTTTCGCTTCAATGAGGTTTGGTGCGTCGACAAGGCAGGGAGAGGCATCAGCGCCTTGACGGCAGATCGATGCATCATCGACAAAAATATGCGTGTAGCCGACATCTATTGTGATCTTCTCTGTCAGCTGATGAGTTGCACCAATACTTAGCCAGATGCGGTCATTGTCAGGTAACAGAACATTGCGCTCCAGATCCGATATTGGAGATTCTTCATAAGCTAAACCAGCTCTCAACGTCGTAAACGGGCTGTATGCATACTCGACGCCGATCGAATAAAAATACCCATCATCGTAATTGAGGCGCAAAGTTTCGGGAGTGCCCTCAACAGGAATTGTTCCTACACGGCTCCAATTTGTCCATTCGAAACCGGCCAAAAGGTCTATGCGATCGGATATTTTTTGCCTCAAGCCAACTGTAACCATGTCCGGCAAATCAAGATTTGCAGTCGCAGGAAATGTGCCTGGAACAGCAAATGGATTAAACTTACCTTCCAGATCGAAGCTTACTGAAGATCGATACCCCACGCCAAGAGTTGTTCCCTGTACGGGGGCCCATGTCACACCGGCGGTGACACCGAAACCGATATCGTCCAACTCCGCTTCTCTTGCCGTATTATTCAGGCGAATATTGATATATTCGATCTGCACGCCAGCTCCGACAGTCAATTCTGGAGTTATTTTATACGCGACAGTTGGATTAACGTTGATAGAGAACACGTCGGAAGTGATGGCGATTGGAGAGCCAGCCCAAAAATTATCTGGTTTTGTAACGAGCCCAAAACCCGAATTCATCGCTAGGCCAACAAACAATTGATCGTTGATCTGGTAATTGGCGTAACTTGCTGGGACAAGCGCCGGATCGGCAAGATCGCCGGACTTCGCACCCAATCCCAGAAGTGCGCCACCAGTCGCGGTTATCTCCGTATCGGGCAGAATAATAGACGCATGGGACTCTGTGTTGAAGCCGGGCGCGGAAGCAGCGGCGGCCGAGTTCCAATACATCGAGCTGAGCGTGTCGCCAGTGCCCGCGCCGGCAAAGGACATACCCTGGTAGTAAGCCGACTGCTCGCGTATTGCGAACGCGCCAGCCTGTGCGGATGTCACAGACGCTACGCCGACCGCCAGAAGCGCAGCGGCGCTAACGCCAAGTTTCAATCCGTTCCCCCGAAGAACTTGCATTACCTTTTTCCCCCTGGATCACTGATCATGGACATGAGTCGACTAGCCATGCTCAGCATTATTACTTCGTCTCTCTCTTCTTCATTCATTGCCCAGCGCTCGAATTTAGGCAAGCGTCCTCCGAGTGCGGATGGATTGAGCCCAAAGAGGCTCGCGCTTGGCCCTTTTGCCCCAGGCAGTAGCTGTCAAACTTCAATTCGGATTAAAATAAGATCATGATTACAAACAATATTTTATATTTGAATCAGGAAGCGGCTTTTTGGGTGGGCGCTAAAAAAATACGGGTTCTGAGATAAAAAAGAAGGCAAGCCGTCACAATTTTGAAGCAATTTGTTGCCGCGATGCTACAGAATTGGGCGTAGCGTGATATGCTCCCATACCAATTGGGTTGAATGCAAAATACGGAGTATGAAGGGGTATCACAGTATATCTGGAAACGCTATATCCTGCGAATATCTGACACGAAACAGCTTTGTAACACTCTGGCCTAGCATGAGGGCCAGAGCAATTTCCGCGCAAGTGGATACCGCTTGAGTGTTAAGGGATTGCAGTTACATAAAAAAGAGCACCTATCCGATTCTGAAAGATTTAGTATTGCCATTGTATTACGATAGCGTTTGGAGATTGAGGTGAGCGTTTTACGCGCCAGTATCATTTTGGGTTTTTTCCTGCTTCTCACTCTGCCGCTGATGGCCATGCAGGCGCTGCTGCTCAGCCTCCGGCTGTCTGCCGCGAAGAGCTTACCTCGCTGGTATCACAAGGCCGTGTGCGCCTTGCTCGGAGTTCGTGTGCATCTCAGCGGCGCGCCGATCGCGTCTGGGCCGGTTCTTATCGTCTCGAACCACATATCCTGGCTCGACATTCCCGTGCTCGCCAGCATCGCGCCGCTAACCTTCATCGCAAAGAACGAAGTTTCGACCTGGCCGTTCATCAGCACGCTGGCTAAGCTCCAAAAGACGCTGTTCATCGACCGGACGCGGCGCAAGGCGGTCGCGGACACTCGCGTCGAGTTGATGGGGCGCCTGGAGGCGAAGGA
>CAYVJO010000408.1:0-3276 GCA_964451735.1 uncultured Hyphomicrobiaceae bacterium
GAACTGCGGGGCCTCGGCCGCCGATCTGGCATTCGCGCGGGTCATGCTGGCGCGGGCCCTGGCCAAGCCGTCCAATGTTCTGGTGCTGGACGAACCGACCAACGATCTCGATCTTGAGACACTAGACGTGCTGGAGGACATGCTCGGCAATTATGACGGCACGGTCATTCTCATCAGCCATGACCGCGATTTTCTCGACCGCATCGTGGATGCTGTTATCGTGCCGGAGGGCGACGGACGCTGGACAGTTTATGCCGGAGGCTATGCTGACATGCTCGCGCAGCGCGGCGGTGATATCTGGTGGCGCCTCGACAGGAAGGCTCGGAGCGCGGACGAAAAATCCAGGCGGCAGCCAAGCGAGAAGCCGGGGAAGGTCAATAACAAGAAACGTTTGACCTTCAACCAGCAGCATGCGCTCAAAACACTTCCTGGCAGGATCGAGGCGCTGAACCGCGAGATAGCCTTACTCGGCGCGAAGTTGGCCGACCCGGGGCTTTACGCTGAAAACCCGAAAGCGTTCTCAGAGAGTTCCGCCGCTCTCGCTAAAGCGCAGAGCGACTTGGAAGCGGCGGAAACCGCCTGGCTGGAGCTTGAGATTCTTCGTGAGGAAATCAAGAGCGCCTGAGACAGGTTGGGCGATGCCTGTTCCGCTGTGCGGTTGTCTATGAAATTGGAGCGAACGCGGCTATAAAGAATGGAGAAGTGGCCTTGCGGCCGCAACGAACTGACATTGCGTCAATGCGCACGCAGCAGGACAATTGATGAAAATAGCTGGCAAACATTACCGGACGATCTGGTTGGCCGATGATGGCAGGTCGGTATCGATTATCGACCAGACCCAATTGCCTCACCGGCTTGAGATAGCCACGCTGAAAACGGTGGATGACGCGGTACGGGCAATCAAGACCATGCAGGTGCGCGGCGCGCCGCTTATAGGCGCCACAGCGGCTTATGGCGTTTGTTTTGCAATGCTGGACGATCCGTCAGACGCAAAGCTGGATCAGGCTGTTGCCATTCTGGAAGCGGCCAGGCCAACCGCCGTAAATCTGCGCTGGGCGCTGCACGAGATGCGCAGGGCGCTAAAGCCCCTGCCTGCGTCGGACCGTCTCGCCACCGCCTACGCAAAAGCCGCCGCAATCTGCGATGAGGATGTCGAGACCAACCGACGGATTGGCGAGCATGCCCTCGACCTGATTCGCGATCACGCCTCCAGCAAATCAGGCCATCCAGTGAATATACTGACGCATTGCAATGCCGGCTGGTTGGGCTGCGTCGATTGGGGGACCGCCTTGTCCCCGATCTATCAGGCTCATGATGCGGGTATTCCGGTGCATGTTTGGGTCGATGAGACCCGTCCCAGAAACCAGGGCGCCGCGCTCACAGCATTCGAGCTTGGGGCGCACGGGGTTGCGCATACGATCATCGTCGACAATGCCGGCGGGCATTTGATGCAGCAGGGGCAGGTTGATCTATGCATAACGGGTGCGGACCGGGTGACTGCGAATGCCGACGCCGCCAATAAGATCGGCACATATCTCAAGGCGCTGGCGGCCCGCGATAATGATGTACCTTTTTACATCACCATCCCATATTCGACGATCGACTGGACGCTCGGGCAAGGCCGTGACATTCCTATAGAGGAACGTGCCGCAGGCGAAGTCACGCAGATGACCGGGCGCACCGCGACAGGTGAGATCGTCACCGTCGATATCGCCGCGCCGGGCAGTCCTGCCGCCAATCCGGCTTTCGACGTCACGCCCGCGCGCCTTATCACGGCTCTGATCACGGAGCGGGGCGTGTGCCCTGCCTCTGCCGAAGGGCTTGCAGCGCTCTACCCAGACCAGGCCGATGGACAGGCCGCCGCGTAGAGGCGGGCGGATGCCGGCCGCAGCTGCGCGCCGTCGCGGGATTATTTCGGTTGCGCTCGCCATGAGCCGGGAGGGTCTCAGCCCTGGCCGGTCCGGGAATGTGTCGGCTGGTATCGAGGGCGGAATGCTGATAACCCCCTCTGGCCTCGCCTATGAGTCTTTGAAGGAATGCGATATCGTCTTCGTCGCGGCAAATGGCGAGACCGCGCCAGGCTCGCTCAAGCCTTCCTCGGAATGGCGTATGCATCTTGCAATCTACAAAGCCAAACCTGGAATCGGCGCGATCGTTCACTGCCATTCGATGAACGCCACCGCGCTCGCCTGCGCCGGCAAACCGATCCCCGCCTTTCATTATATGGTCGCTGTGGCGGGTGGCGACGATATTCCGCTTGCCGAATATGCAACCTTCGGCACCAGCGAACTGGCGGATGCGGTCGTCGCCGCGCTCAAGCAGCGGAAAGCGGCGCTGCTCGCGCATCACGGGCAGATCGCTTGCGGCCAGGATCTTAACGCCGCCCTCGATCTGGCGCGCGAGGTAGAAACCTTGGCCGGGCAATATTTGCGAACATTACAGATTGGAGGAGGCCGGATTATCTGTAGAGCCGAAATGCTCCGTGTGCTGGATAAATTTCAAAGCTATGGTCAGCGGTAGGATCAGACCGAAACATTTGCATCATCGTGCCACGGGCTTGTGTAAATGTATGCAGGAAGGTTTTTTGGTTTGATCCTTTAGCAAGAGCCTCACGCGGCCTGTACTCAAATGTCAAATTCGCTCCACTGGAGCATCGCACGATGCCAGCGCTTGAACCAAACCTTCAGGACAGGTGCTGGCCGGAGTCGACGCAGATCATCTGGCCGGTGATCGATGGGCTCTCGACCAGGAAACGGACAGCGGCGGCGATCTCCTCCGCGGGCGCGCTTTTTCTCAGCAGCGTCGATCCGACTTCTACCTCGAAATCGTCCCCGCTCTGATGGATGGAGGGGAGCACCGGGCCGGGGGAGACGGCGTTGACCCTAATGCGCGGCGCGAGCGCCTGTGCCATCGTCCGCGTCGCCCACCAAAGCCCCGCTTTGCTGGCCGTGTAGGAGAAAAAGTCCGGCGCGGGCTTCAGAACGCGCTGATCGATGATATTCACGACGTTGCCATTTTCGCCGGGCGGCAGATGCGCGGCAAATGTCTGCGCCAGCAGTATAGGGGCGCGCAAATTCGTATCCATATGGGTTTGCCAATTTTCGCAGTTCACCGTCGTCAGTTCGTCCTCCAGGAACAGCGAGGCGTTGTTTATGAGGCAGGCGGGCGTGCCAATGGTCTCGGCACATCGGGTAACGAGGCTCAGTGTGTCGTCGGCATCGGCCAGATTGGCTCCGATCATATCCGCCTCTCCCCCATTCCGGCGGATTTGTTCAA
>CAYVJO010000409.1:0-3265 GCA_964451735.1 uncultured Hyphomicrobiaceae bacterium
GTAATTCAGGTCGAGCCACTCATCGGCGCCGCGCCGTCCCAGCTCATGCAGATGCTCAAGGAAGGCGCGTTCGACATTCAGTTTGCTCGCAGCGCCGATCGAGGCGTCATTATCGTGCAAGCCTATGATGTGAATGTGCAAACGCCGGTAACGCTCGGCATCAAGGCGCTCCTCCTCCAACAAACGCGCAACGAAATCGACCGCCCGCAACTCCCGCAGCAAGCTGGCGTTGAAGGAGATCTCGTTGACGCGGTCGAGGATTTCGCGCGCCGTTCTCGGCACCCCTTTCCGCTCGATCGGATTGATCTGGACAATGAGAATGTCATTCGAGCGGCTGGCGTAAAAGAAGGGGAACAGAACCGGATTGCCCATATAACCGCCGTCCCAATATTGCGAGCCCTCGATTTCAACGGCTTGAAACAGCGTCGGCAGGCTGGCCGAAGCCATAACGACATCGGCCGTGATGTCGCGGGTCTCGAAGACTCGGACATGACCGGTTTCGACATTGGTCGCCGATACGAAAAGCTTGATATGCGGACAGGATCGTACGCGCTCAAAATCGACGAGCTTGTCTATGATATCCCGGAGTGGACTGATGTTCAGCGGGTTGAAATCATAAGGCGATATGGACCGGGTGAATGCGTCGAACCATAAATAGCCCAAGGAATGATTGAGACTCCAGCTTCGGGTGAAGACGTCGAAGGGGTTGCGGCTTATTGGGCTGAACGCGCCGCGCCGGCTGACCTCCTCCCAAAAGGCCCTCAAATGCGCCCTCGCACCTTCGGGTCCCCCGCGCATCAATCCATCGGCCGCGACGACGGCGTTCATGGCGCCAGCACTCGTGCCGCTGATCGCCTCGATCTTGATTCGTTCATCTTCCAGAAAACGGTCGAGAACGCCCCATGTGAACGCGCCGTGTGAGCCGCCGCCTTGCAGCGCCAGGTTAATGGATTTGGCGTCGTTGCACCGCTCCAGCGTTGCGCGGCCATGCGTCATTGCGCCGTCCATCCGCCATCAATCGGGAGAGCCGCGCCGGTGATCGAGGCCGCCGCATCGCTACACAGAAACACCGCGAGCGCGCCGATTTGGTCGGTGGTCACAAACGCCTTGGTCGGCTGGGCATGAAGCAGCACATCGCGCTTGACCTGTTCCTCCGTGATGCCGCGCGTTCTAGCTTGATCGGGGATCTGCTTCTCCACGAGCGGCGTGAGCACATAGCCGGGGCAGATTGCATTGACCGTAACGCCCTTCTCTGCGACTTCGAGCGCAACGGTCTTGGTCAGCCCTACAATACCGTGCTTGGCCGCCACATAAGCCGATTTGAACGGCGAGGCCACCAGACCATGGGCGGAGCAAAGGTTGATCACGCGCCCCCACCCCCTCGCCTTCATACCTGGCAAAGCGTGCCGTATGATATGGAAGGCGCTGGAGAGATTGATTGCGATGATCGCGTCCCATTTTTCGGGGGGAAACTCCTCGATTGGCGCTACGAACTGAATGCCCGCATTATTGACCACAATATCGACAGACCCGAAGTTCGTCTCCGCCGTCCTGAACAGATGGCCGATCTCCTCAGGCTTGGTCATGTCCGCGCCATGGTACCCGATTTGCACATTATTTTCCGAAGCGAGCTTGCTGCGTGTGGCCTCGATTTGTTGCGCATCGCCAAAGCCGTTTAGCATCACATTCATGCCCTGCTTGGCGAATGCCTCGGCGATTCCAAGTCCGATGCCGCTGGTCGATCCCGTGACGATAGCGTTTTTGTTAATATTCATGGAATGCCTCCGACCTATTGGGTGCCCTTGATTAAGTATTTAAATCGGGTTTCGTTCACGGCCAATGGCTGGGACGCTCAACAATTCGTGCTTCAGCCTATCGGAAATCCGGCCCACCATCAGGAAGCAAGGTAGCGTCTGTGCCTCGAAATGAAGGCGAAGACTTAAAACGGGTTCCAGGTCTGGCGTTCTGTGAATTTCAGATAGGCAAGGTTCGCCCCCAGGCGCAGGCCAATCCCCGTCCGGATCGGGGCGATAATAACCCCGTCCTTTCCAAGCACGTTCAAGCCGATACCTCCCGCCACATAAGCGGACCCGCCTATACCCGTGAATCGTCCGTAGAGCTTTTCCGTATTATCGAGATTGTAGACAAGAAATAATGCGCTCGACCCTTCTGCGCCAAGATCGAAACCGACCGAAGGACTCTGCCAATAGATGGTACGCATGGGTTCCGTTTTGCTATGCAACATACCCTTGCCGAAGCGCAAGCCCGCCAGGAGCGCCGCGCCGCCTTCACTACCCACGATATATGCGTTGGGATAACCGTAATTCTGAAATGCGTAGTTTATGGCGGCTGCGAATTGCGCCGTGACGGTTCCGAAAACACCGCGCCCGGCTTCACTGATCTCCTCGATGCTATAGGTTTGTGCCGATGGGCCTACTTGCGGGCGAAGCGCCTCGGCGTCGGAAGGGGGGGGGAGAGTGGCGCCTCCATCCGGCGGCGGGGCAAGCGAAACAGGAGCATCGAGGCGCTCCTCGGTGCGTTCGGCGCTGGCGATACGGGAGCTGTCATCCGCGTCGGATGGTATGCCCTGATTTTCGGTGAGCCAAGAACTTTCAGCGGGAATTTCGTCAGGCCGCCGTTCTGGCAGTCCCGGATCGACAACAGCATCGGGCCTGTTCTGCGGTGCGGCCTCGCTGGCCGTGTCCAAAGCACTGGCAGGCGACGCATCCGGAGATGTTGCATTTTCCTGCCGCGGTTCAGGCGAGGCGGCAGCCAGCCGGTCGTTTTTACCCGATCTATCCGGCACGGCTTCGGATATGCTGGCGTTTGGTGTTCCGCTCACACCCTCGGACAGAGGGCGGTCCAATTCGACATCGGCTCTAGCGAGCATATAACCCGATTTCTGACCCATAACTGTCAGCAGCCGGTCGCGTGCGCGTTTTAATTCATCCAGCTTATCGCAGTTAATTTGTTCGCTCGGCGTTTGACTGAGCAAGTCCATCTGAGTGACCAGAGAATCGATTTCGCGATTGAAATCGGTCATCTTCTCGTCCTGCAGCGAAGCTGCGCGGAGTTTGATTTCCTCGTCGCTCAAACCGTATTTCTTCTGAAATTCCTGAAGCTTGGCCTGAAAACGCTGGGCGCCGCTGGCGTTCAGATCGCGAAGGGCCTGCGCGGTCTGGTCCACCACCTCGCCGAAATCCGACGCGGTGCAGCTCGTTGCCGCCCATGAGCGGGGCGAACAAGCCAAAACAACGGCAAAGAC
>CAYVJO010000410.1:0-587 GCA_964451735.1 uncultured Hyphomicrobiaceae bacterium
CGGGGCGGCTTCGCGCACGGCCTCCATGACCGCCTCATATTGATGCGGGCCGGTGACGGCGAGCACATCGGGGAAAGCGGCGCGAATCCGCTTGTCCTCGACGCCGAAACAGCCCGTGACAACGACGCGGCCATTCTCAGCCATGGCCTCCCCGATGGCGTCCAGGCTCTCGGCCTTGGCGCTGTCGAGAAAGCCGCACGTGTTGACGACGACGACATCGGCCCCGTCATAGCTGGGCGCGATTTCGTATCCTTCTGCGCGGAGCCGCGTGATGATACGTTCGCTATCGACCAGTGCTTTGGCGCAGCCGAGACTGATGAAGCCCACCTTCGGCGGAGGTTTTTTCAAGGCATTCTTTTTTGCGGTAAATCGGATAGCATCGGTCATATGCGAAGAACTCTCAGCCAGCGAGCGATATTGATCAAGCTCATAAGCGCAGCCGCAACATAGGTAAAGGCCGCCGCGCGCAAAATCGACCGGGCCGCTGGTAAATTCGGTTTGACCGGAGTCCGCGCAGCGAACGCGCTTGCTGACTTCGAGCTGTGGCATGGATACGCGCAGCGCCGAATTGGCCGTGTCCTCGCCAG
>CAYVJO010000410.1:597-2303 GCA_964451735.1 uncultured Hyphomicrobiaceae bacterium
CGGGCCGCTGGTAAATCATCGTTGGATAGATAGCCGCCAGTCTTGAGCACAGGCAAGGCGCGTCGGAAGCTGGCGTCATACTCGACCGGCAGCGTGGTCAGATGAAGCACGACACTCATACTCATGATGAGGATCCCCGCCGCTATCGGGATCAGCGCTCCAGCCGGATGACGCACCAGAATAGCGGCGAAAGGGGCTGCGATCATGGCAATGGAGCCAATGCGCTCCACGATGATCGCGGTCTTGGCGAGACGGGTGCGCGCTTTGAGCGGCTTAAAGCCGGTCGCATCCTGCATCGCGTGGCCGACTTCGTGGGCTGCAATGACGACGGCGGTCAGCGACCGGCCGCCATAGTGTTTGGGCAGAAGCCGCACAGCTTTGGCGTCGGGATCGTAATGGTCGCCGAGCGGTGTTTGCTCGACCTTGACATCCGGTAGCCGCATCTCGTTTAGGAGGTGGCGTGCCAATTCTCCCCCGCTTCCTGGGAAGTCCGGCCGGTCTCTTCCGTGACGCGACAAAACTGCTTGCACCCATAGGGACGGCACCAGCGCCAATGCAAGAACGACGATCAAAAAGAATATAAGGATCATACGTCCCGAACCTCGCCCCGCACTCGCAAGAGAGGCGGACAGCGTCAATTTTCCTCAGTGGCTTGTGTCTTGTCTTTCTTCTTTTTCTTGCCGAACAACCCATCGATCATTTTACCAAAATCTTCGGCCTTGACTTTGCCATCGGTCCACTTCTCGACCGATTTGCCGAAAAGCTTTGCCGTTCCAGCAATAGTATCGGGGTCCTTGATCGCATTTTCAATGTCGGGATATATTTCCGGCTTGCCCCAATCGCCTTTGATTATGAGAGGAATGGCAAGGCTTGCCGCGTTTTCAGGGACGGCCTCTGCGGTCGCGTCCGCGCCAGCGCTCGGCGTCACCTTGGTTTTCAGCCGGTATTCGATGCGATTGCGAGCAAGATCCGTCACGCCCTCTCCTATCATGGCGACATTCTGCCCCTCCAAAGCCAGATCCGATGTGCGAGCAACGCCGCCCACGATCTTGAAACTCGCCGACAAATTGTCAAAAGGCGTGCGCCGCCCAGTCTCTCTTCGCCATTTTTGAAATCCACCATCGCGCGCCTCCGCGAGGATGAGAGGCAGGTCCACCCCTTCGATCGCACCTTCGGATACAGTCAGTTTGCCCTTGCCAGACAAAGAGGCCAGCACCGCTTCGACGGACGCGCCGCCACCGGCAAACTCCAATTCAACAACGGTCTTGCCCGAAAGCCAGTCGAAACCGGACAGGTTGGCGCCAAGGGCGAGCGCATCGGCGTCCGATACTGTTAAGCGCCCCGACAGAACGGCTTCGGGTTGTGTCACGTCTAGCATAAACCTCCCTTCGGAGGCGCCAGCAAAGAGAGTCACTCCGGATAGAACCGCCTGTATTCTGCCCTCAGCATCGGCCAGGACTGTGAGATCTCCTTTTCCACCGGGACCGGTCAGCACAGCGTCGGAGAGAGATAGCTGTCTAGGAGACAAACGCAGCCGCCCGTCAACCGAGGTTCCCTCAAGCCGGAACAGCAGCTTCTCACCGCCTCCCGCTATGCGCGCAAGCGCTTCACCTGAGAGGATCCCGAGTCTCAGATTGCCAGTCAGAGCCGGTTCCGCAGCGAGTGAAAGCTGGCCATCAAGCTCAGTCCTGCCTGCCGCCGAGTCT
>CAYVJO010000410.1:2313-3241 GCA_964451735.1 uncultured Hyphomicrobiaceae bacterium
TGTTCTTGGCGACGCCGGCCTTGCCATCTATCTTCACCAGCTCGCCGTTCAGGCTCAGATTGCCTTCAAGTGTGGCAAGCCCCTCCTTGCGACTGCTGGCGAGCATGAAGTTCGCCTTCGAGATAGCAAGTCGCTTTCCATTGAAAAAACCGTCATGACTGATCGCCATTGAGCCATTGCGAATTTCAATATCTACGCTAGGCAGTCTCAGCGCGCGCGGAGGTGCGGCCTTTGGCGTATTTGCAATTCGGATAAATCCCGAATGATCCCTCATGTCAAAGCCAGAGCGCCTGGCAACACTCCAAGCCATATTTTTTAGCGAAAATTCACGCCTTAGACCGGCCTCCTCACGAAAGGCCGCGGATGGGCTCTCAAGGATGATCTTCTGAACCGCAAGGCGGCCCTTAAGCAGCGCAGATCGGTCGATGATCGCAAAGATCCGTTTAACGCGGATTTGTTGCACTTGGGCGTCAACTGCGATCCATCTCGCGCTGACAGACTCCAGGGCGATACCGGTTTCAGGAAACAATGAAAGCTGCACGCGCTTAGCCTCTTGCAGCTCCAACCCGGCCTCATCGGCAAGTATGGGAGCAAGCCGGCGTTCAAGGCTGCTTTGAGGGATCAGATAAGGAAACACAAACGCCGCTGCGGGGAGCGAGACAATCAGAATGACTGATAGCGTCAGAGTTTTTTTAAAGATCGGAGACAATCGCTCCTCCGCCATCCTCGGTTGCGATGAATTCTATCGAAAAGCAGTCATACTCGGGAACCGATTGTGAAGCAGGTGTGAACATTCCCTGTTTGTACGATCAACCTTTATCACTTCGCGTAACTCCGCCAAAGACTCATCGCTAAAGCTTGAAGTAGCGTCTTTTGAGATTCATCGTGAGTTTATCACGGCAGGGGCCGCGTCAATCGTCCCTGCAAA
>CAYVJO010000411.1:0-3208 GCA_964451735.1 uncultured Hyphomicrobiaceae bacterium
AATTCTTTGATTCCAACATTTGCACATGGAGGTCGAGCGTGTGGGATGCAAATGTTGGAATCGAACCACTAGCGGCGGTCGGCAGATCGCATTGGGGGCCGAGCAATTCGTGCTCCAGATTGCCGTTAAAGCTCGCCGCACCCGTCAACATCAGAAGGGCATATTGGCAATCAAAAGCATTGAGGCGATGTAACCTTGGAAAATCATTATGACAATGAGCATCTGGCGCAGGGATGCGTGACATCGACACTTCTCGGCGCTTAATGACTGGTTCAGTGAAATTCCCAAATCGTGCATTTGGTTGGCTAACCGGCTGCTTGGTAAATATGCAATGCTGTCTAAACGCAACTGCAAGAATGCAAGCCGTTTGCTCGATCCAGGTTGGCTGGGGGACTAGGATTCGAACCTAGATTGACGGAGTCAGAGTCCGCTGTCCTACCATTAGACGATCCCCCAATACGCCAGACCACCGATTTGATCGCGGCCGAAGCATCGATTACGAGATATCTAGCGCTAGCCGTTGCTGCGCGCAAGACGCGTTTGCTACGAGAGGATGGATTGGCGTGAGCAGCCGCCACGGCTATATTCCAGCCAGTCATTGAACTGTAACACTGTTGCAGTGATGATCTCACATATAAACGCTCAATTCGTTTTCAGTTTCTGGTGTTGCAATGAAAACCGATGACGGCTCGTCTAACGCAGCCATACATGCGCGCATTCAGGCGGAGCTTATCGACAGCTTCGATGAAGAATTCGAGCTTGAGCTCGATGACGACCGTCTTCAAACCATGCTTGACGGATTTGCGAAACGGCCAGAGACCGAGAGCATCGACCGCCAATTTTACTTCACCGAGCTTTTCAGGCTTCAAAGAGAGCTCATCAAGCTTCAGGATTGGGTTGTCACCAACGGGCTGAAAGTCGTTGTGGTTTTCGAGGGCCGGGACGCAGCCGGGAAGGGTGGGGCGATCAAACGGATTACCCAGCGTCTAAATCCGCGCGTTTGTCGGGTCGTTGCGTTGCCTGCGCCCAGCGAGCGCGAACGCACGCAATGGTATTTTCAACGCTACGCGACCCACCTCCCGGCAGCGGGCGAAATCGTACTGTTCGACCGGAGTTGGTACAACCGCGCTGGGGTTGAGCGAGTCATGGGCTTTTGTACCGAGCAGGAGGTCGAGGAATTCTTCCGCGCCGTTCCCGAGTTCGAACGCATGCTGGTTCGCTCTGGTATCAAGCTTATCAAATATTGGTTCTCGATCACAGATGAGGAGCAACAATTCCGCTTCCTGATGCGGGTTCACGATCCACTCAAGCAATGGAAACTTTCGTCAATGGATCTGGAGTCGCGCCGGCGCTGGGAGGATTACACCAAAGCCAAGGAGGAAATGATTCAGCGCACCCACATAGCTGAAGCGCCATGGGCTGTTGTCAACGCCGTGGACAAAAAGAGGGCGCGCCTCAACTGCATTCATCATCTCCTTGCACAGATCCCCCATGCGGAGATCATGCATTCCCCTGTCAGCCTTCCTGAGCGCATACGCAGCCCGGATTACGTGCGCAATCCGCTTCCAAAGACGCTTTTTGTGCCTGAAGTCTATTGAGAGTCGGCATTTCTCGGCGCAGCTCGCACGCACGCCGTGCTTAATTGGAACTAAACAGGGGCAATGTTGCGAAGCAATCTGATGAGGGCGTCGCAGGCTTCGATGGCTGCACTCTCATTCATTGTATGATATCCGGTCGTTGGGATTTGTAGAGTCGTACCGTCCACCAGACCGTTCGAGGCGGCGATTATGCGGCCCATTTCCGTGCTGCCCAACGAGCGAGGGTTCATGCCCGCCGCCGCCAGCGCCGCATTCTGTTCGGCTATATAACGGTCCTTGTAGCTGAAAGCGATGTTGTGTTCGCGGCAGAGCGCTTCCAACCGCTTGGTCATCGATTTGTTGAAAGCGGCGTTTGCATCCTTTTCCCGCAGAACCACGTCCTGCCGGTTCGCCTCCTCACGCGAAGGATAGGGGCTGGTGTCGAGAACGATGAGGTTGTTGGTGGAACCGCCGAACCGGCGGAACCATTCCAGCAGATAGCGCCAGCTCCGCCCGGCTTCTTCCTGGGCGGTAAAAAAGGCAGTGCCTTGAAAACCGGTCTCGAAGAGATAGACGAGGATCGCAGCAGTCAGGACATTGTCGAGCTGACCGTATAGGCGGCCGTCCAGCAGTCTCAGATTGTCACGCAAGGCGACGGGAGTTCCAGCGACCAGATGCTCTAGCCCCTTGACCTCGAAAATCAAATTGTGGCGATACTCACAGATCGAAGCGGAGTGGATGGTGCCGCTGCCGCTGTAAGCGCCTGACCAGGGTTGATAGGCAAAGACCGGCGTGCCTTCGAAACGGTCGGCGATGGTGAGCATCAGTTCTTCAGACACCGAATTCCCGAGCAGATCGGAACGGCTACCCGCGACGAAGGCGGCGTATTGGAATTCGTTGGGCCCTGTGCAGATTAGCCCATGTCGGTCGATATGCGCCGACAGCATCATCGCGTCCGGATCGCCCTTACGAGCAACCAACAGCCCTTCATACCACGTTACCTCCGCGTCCCGCTCCTCAAGTTCCCGTTGCAAAACACGGAAGAAGGAATGCTCCGCGCCGACCACGCTCGGATAACGCGCGAGCAGCTTAAGGAGATCGATCAGGGATGCTTCGCTGGACATGGGATAAGGCCTCTTTGCCGAATAAGAACAGCGCTTCACCCTCATTTTGCCTGCCAATCAGTGACTGACGAATGAACGGGAAAGCTCAGACGGTTTTCTCGCCTAGAAAATCAGCCTGTGGGCACGCTCAATTTCAGATTGTACGACACCTAGACAGACAACTAAAACAATATCAGTAAAAATACTTACTCGTAAGGCATTGCGCCGTACCCCCTCGGCCCTGCCGGCTCGACGGGAGACGCTGATCATGAACGCCCTTCGTTTTGCTCTTTACGCTGTATTTTCCTTCATCGTTGTCGATGGCGACACCATCAAAGCGCCTTATGGAGTGACATACCGCCTTCTTGGCTTCGATACGCCGGAGACGCGCTTTGCAAAATGCGATGCCGAATTGCAGCTCGGCCTCGCAGCGAAAAAACGACTTGAAGAGCTTATGGGAACGAGCGAAGTCAAGGTTCTGGAGAGCAGTAAGCGGGACAGATATGGCCGGACCCTGGCTCACGTCAC
>CAYVJO010000412.1:0-1897 GCA_964451735.1 uncultured Hyphomicrobiaceae bacterium
TTCCCCGACCTGGGGCGGACGTCGACGCGCCGTCAGGGGGTTGCGACGCGACAGGCGCACCGCGATGTCGTCGTCGAGCATCCGGCGGGCACCCGCCAGGTCCCGGGTTGCGGAGAAGTACGCCGTCACCGTGCAGTACGGATCAGCGGCCTGGCCATGGGTGTCGAGGAGGTACTGCCCGTGCTCCATCAGGCTGCTGAAGACACGGATGGCGACGGACTTCACGCGCTCACCGGTCGCGCAGATGCCCCGGTAGCGGCGCCCCGGGTGTTCCGCGGTGGGAGTGATCCGGCGGGAGAAGAACGTCTCGCCGGCGTCGAGGACCTGCGAGGGGAAAACGGCGAGGTCGCGGTCGAAGACTTGACGGACCTGATCACGAGCACGGCGAACGGTTGCGGTGGAGGCCACGAGGACGGGCCGGACGCGCCGTTCGCCGACGGGCCGGGAGGCAAGGCGGTCGATCGCCGTCTCGTACAGACCGACCATCGACCCGAGGGCGTCGCTGATGAGGTGGAGTTCGTCCTGGATGATCAGGTCGGGAGGGCGCAGCCGGACGGCCGCTTCGGCAGTGACCGCGGGCAGGTTTCGTGTCGCCGTGTGCTTCGTGGAACACCACGCCTGGGTGTCGACGGTCTGCCACCCGTGCCGCGGACAGCGACTGGTCACCTGGCCGAACAGGGGGGCGGTGCCGCCTCGCCACGGCAGGCGGGCGAACTTGTCGACGGTTCCGATGACGAGCGCCGGGGTGAGGCGGTACACCTCCTCGTCGACGACGACAACAGGAATGCCCTCACCGGCTGCGCGACGTCGGGTGAAGGGGCACCGCCCATCGGGGTCCGTGCAGTACAGCAGGATGCGCCGGCGGGCGACGTCCGCCTCGAGGCAGGCGGTCGCGTTCAGTGGCTCCCCGCACCACGGGCAGGCCGAGAGTTGCAGCAGTCCCCTGCCGTCGGCTCCACCGACGGCGTCGTCGACCAGTGCACGAGCCTCCTCGAAGGAGTTGGGCGTGACGCTTCCGCCCACCCACATGCCGAGGCGGAAAGGAGCGGCGCCCCACCGGGTGTCGCCGTTGGCGAGCTGCTCTTGCCGGAGCAGTTCGCAGGCGGCGATGAGTGAGGCTGCGCGCTGGAACTGCTGGGCGGTGAGCAGGCGCAACGTGTACCGCATGAGGACGGCGACGCCGTCGGAACCATCGCGGGTGTCCGCGCCGTCACCGACCATGCCCTGCAACCGACGAATCGCCAGCGTGTACGCGGTGAGGCCGAGGTAGGCCTCGGTCTTGCCGCCGCCGGTCGGGAAGAACAGCAGTTGGACCTGGCCGTCGTCCAAGCCACGGTGAGCGTCGGGGTGGTCGGGGTCGGTGAGGCCTGGCAGGCAGAGCAGGACGAACGCGAGCTGGAAGGGTCGCCAGCTGCGGTACTGGGGGCGGTCGAAACGGGCGAGCAGCTCGATGGTCGTCACGGTGGTGTCCGACACTCGGGCACGGACGACCTCACTGCGGACCCGCTGAGCGGCCATGGCCTGATTGGCGAACCGGAAAGCCGCCCGGGCAAGGCCGTCGTCGCGCAGCAGATCGATTGCGCGATCGAGCCGATCGGCGAGCTTGTCAGCCTCGGCGAGGGCGATGCTGGCGGCGTCTCCGTAGGCCTGGACCTCCGAGTCGGTCGAGGCGGTCTGACGCTGACGGTCCAGCCAGTCGCGGTATCCGGTGACGAGCGGACGAAGCGCGGCCACGAGTTCGTCACCGCGCAGCTCCGGGTTACCGAGCCGGGTCATGTCGACGCCGAGGCCGTCGATCGCCGCGGGGACGATGGGGTCGATTGCGACTGCTGGAAAGCTCGTCGTGGTGAGGCGCCAGGCCCTCGCCTCGCCGTCCCGGACATCCGCGTGGATGGCG
>CAYVJO010000412.1:1907-3201 GCA_964451735.1 uncultured Hyphomicrobiaceae bacterium
AGCGGCGGGTCCGGCGATGCAGCAGCTCGAGGTGTTGCCGCTCGGGGTCGCTGTGTCGAGCCGCCGGCATCAGGTCGGGGTCGTTGTGACCCACGAAGATCGCGGCAGCACCGTCGACTGCGGTCACCAACAAGGACACTTGGTAGAGCCGATTGATGTCGGGGGTCGCCGGTGGTTCCGGCAAGGCATTGACCAGGGCGACGTGGACCGAGCGGTAGGAGCCGCGATCGGTGTTCTTCGTCCGCACCGTCCAGTGCAGGCGGATGTTCTCCCCGCTGTCGTCCGCCTCGATGTCCGAGGGCCCGTCCGTCGAGACGTCAAGATGCACTGCCTTGCCACCGCCGGGTTCACGGTGCCAGGTGACCCGCGGGCGGCCCTGCTCGGTGACTGCCGTCTCGGACGGTCGGCGAACGTACCGACCCCACGATGGAGTGACAGCGACCGACTGAACATCGTCGGGCAACAGGAACGACAGCCCCATGGCTGATGCCGCCATGGATCCGCTGCGAGCCGCGCGCTGCGGCTCTCGTTCCGCTGCGTCGGCGTCCGTGTCGACCTCGGCGCCGACGTCAGCGAGCTCCGCACTGCCGAGCTCAGCCAGGTCTACCTGTCCGTCGACCTCCTGAGGCACTGCGTCGTCGTGCTTCGGGACGAGGCGACCGATGAGGTATCGCTCCGCCGGCAACTCCCCAGGGCGCAGCTCCTCCTCGGGCCCGTCCCATGGACCGAGCAGGTCCCGGACGAGCAAGTCCTCCAGCTCGTCCCGGCACTGGGTCGATGTGGTCACGTCAGCGACGGTAGCTGCGACCCGGACACGGGCGGTGACAGTTCGCGACGTCTCTCCCAGATGACGCCTCTGCCCTGTCCGATCAGGCGACGGGGAGCAGGCCGGTCGACCGCAGGCGCTCCAGGGCCACGCTGACGTGAGGGTGCGTGAACAGCCGTGCCTTGCGTGGATTCCACTGCGCGACTCGGTCAGTGATCTCGGTGATGTCCGGGGACGGGGGGGCCGTGGTTGCGGCGAGGTGGACCGTGGTCAGGAGCTCCATTCCGTATGGAGACTCTAACCCGGATGTAATCTCCGCCAAGCGCTCAACGAGACTCTGCGTGGAAGCATCCAGCATGCTTTCGGCTTCTGCCCGAGCTTCCGGCGTCACCGTGATCGGGATGAACTCGAGGACCCTGCTGCTGCGGTCACCGAACCCGACGATGTGATGGCCCTCGAGTAGCTGCAGGACGTGGGGCAGCTGTTCAGAGTAGGGCCCGTATCGGGCGGGAACGAATCTCAACCGCA
>CAYVJO010000413.1:0-3174 GCA_964451735.1 uncultured Hyphomicrobiaceae bacterium
GGTGGATGGTAAGCTTGTCTGCGGCTGCGCGCGTTAGAGCGATGCGGCCTCGCACGATCGCCGCTTGTACGATCGCTGCATAGACAGAGCGCTGCTGGTCTGTGTCGAGCGTGCTCAGCGTGTTGGCCAAAGAAAGGAAGCGGGAATCATCGGTGGCGTAAGCGCTGGTCGCTACCGCAACCGCCAGCCGGCTTAAAAATTCCGGTGCATAAACGGATTTGGAAAAGCGGCGCATATATTGCGATGTAAGCCTTTCGAATGTCTCGAAATCTTCCACTAGCGCGGCGATCACGGACTCGCGCCTCAGAGCAGCTTCTTCCACGAGGGTCCCAGGCGCGAGGAGGCGAGCAAGGTCGAGATAGCCTATCGCCCGTTTCGGCGCCTCCGTCGCGATCAGCATCGCTTGCGCAAGGGAGAGATGCGCGGCGACCCGATTGTCGAGTACGCGTGGATCGATATGCATCAGTAGCGTTTTGGCGGCTTCATTATCGCCCTTGCTATAGGCGAGCAGTCCCTTCAGGAGAACCTCATCCGCGCAAGGCAGTGGACCGAGATCGAGCAGCTTTTGCAGAATTCTCGGATCGCCGCCGCTCAACGCATAAAGGATAGCCGCGTTGATATTCTTTGGCGCTTTCCAGACGGAGTCCGGAACCGCATTAATTTTTTTTGCGATCTTGCCGATCAATTCGCGTTGATAGATATGCGCGTCGTGAGTGCCCGCTGCAATACGATCCTGCAAAATCTCCAGCGTGCGAACAAGCATATATGGTTCTTGTACGTCGTTCGCGACTTGCGTATCGGTGGCGCCCGCCGGCTCCGGCTGAGTGTCCGGCCGGACGCTTGCAGAGTCAGACAGGGTCTCGCGCGCAATTGCTTGATAGCAAAGCTCAAGCGGTGTTAGCGGCGCTGGCTCCGAGGCTTCCCCCTCTTCGCGCGCTTCCACATCCACATCTGCGAGATCGCCCGTATCTTCTGAGCCCAAGCGCTCCTCGTCCGATGCGTGCTCCGTGACAGGTTCGCCCGTATCCTCTGCCGCTTCGCTCTGCGGCGGCGTTTCCGCTTGTATCTCGCCTCGGTCTGAGTCGGGGGCAGTCTCATTCAAGCCTGAGCCCTGCTGCGCTTTGCCAGCTATGGCACGCTGTTCCGTTGCAGGGTCTGCATCCGCAGAGTCTTGTTGGTTCGGCTGTGCATCGCGATCCACGGCATCGGCGGCGGGAGGAGCCGTTTCCGCAAGTTCGTGCGTATGTGGTAACGGCTCGGCGGAGCCGGCATCGCCAACCGGCAACAAGAAGATGGCAAGCGCCAGCACAGCAAGGACGCCCGCAATCGGATTCATGCTTTCTCTGGCCTTAAAAGAATCTCTATCCGCCTGTTTTGAGCCGCATTGGGATCGGTGGGATTTCTCAAGCTCCGGTCCGCGTGGCCCTCGATCCGCACGATACGCTCTTTCGGCAGCCCGCCGCGCAGCAGCATATATTGAGCGATGTGCGCGCGCGCCGTTGACAAGCGCCAATTATCGTAGGTTTTAGACCGGAAGGGACGGGCGTCGGTATGGCCGCGAATGACTAGGCTCCCCGGCTGGTCCGCAAGCGCCATCGCCAGCGTTTCCATCAGAACGACGAGTTCCGGTTTGGGCTCGGCTGAGGACAGCGCGAACATTTCGAAGTTTGCCTGATCCGTGACGCTGATCAATATCCCCTCTGGAGTCATATCTACGGAAATATCGGGCAAGATCGTCAACCCGGACATCTCGACATTTTTGAGAAGCTCCGACTTGAGGCGCGCCGCGCTCGCATCGCCTTCCTGATGCCCCTGTTCGGCAACGCTCGGAGTTTTCTCGGTAATACTTTTTTCCCTTGCTTCGTTGAGCATCGCGGCGTGTTCCGCCTCTTCCGCGAGCTTATCGGCGAAGGGCATCGCCTTGGGATCGTTCGTGCGCGTTACCGCATCCGCTGACGCAGCCTCTCTCTCGGGCGCGTCCTCTTTTTCTTTGACATGCTGATAGGTCGGATCGAAGTCGCCGCCTTCTGACTGCTCATCATTCGAATTGAGGCGGAAATTCGGATCGAACGGATCGCGGAAAGCTTCCCCGCCTGCGGAAGGCTGGGCATCGGGCCTGGGCGGCGCCTTGCTTGCCGGAGTGGGACCTTTCGTAGCCTGCGCCGCCAGTTTGGTCAGGACATCATAGGGGTCGGAGAACAGCGCCTCATCTGTATTTCCATGCCTGTTCAAATCGTTTCGCGGTGATTTCACGTCGTCATTATTGCCGGATTTTTTAAGATTATCTTCTCCGAGCTTCCCAGTGCCACCCTGATTCTTGTCGTGGACGCCTCGATCCGTAGTCGTACTGTCGGACAGCTCGATGGGGTTGAAGTAGCTGGCAATCTGCGCCTGTGTCTGCTCGTCCGTTGAGTTCACGAGCCACAGGACAAGAAACAGCGCCATCATCGCGGTCATGAAATCCGCGTAAGCGATTTTCCACATGCCGCCGTGATGGCCGTCTTCATGACTGTGACCGCCGCGATGAATGATGACGATTTCCGGCGCGTGTTCCTTGTCGTTCACTCTACATGCTCCTCAACTTTACGCATCCACGTTCCAAGACAGGTCTCAAGGACGGTTTGCCCTACGACGATACGAACATCCATGTCCTTTCCCGGCTTGTACAAAACCGTGATATTCCGATCACGAAGCTTCTCACGCAAGAGTTGCAAAAGGTCTTCTGGCCCGGAAATTTCCAGGGTTACCCCTTCATTTGCTCCCAGCAACGCTTCCAAAGCCGATGTCAGTTCTGATATCGCCTGCCTGTGGATCGCCTCTGCAATGAAAGGACGCAATATTCGGGCGACGATGCCGGAAATGCGCGCCTCGATCTCCTTTAGACCGTCCCCAATCTGGGCAGCAAGCTTGTCGGACTCCCGCTTGCCCCAGGTAAACCTCTCCAGGGTAAGCTGCTGATTGTGGTAATCGCGCTGTTCTTCGAGCCGCTTCTCAAGCTCTTTAAGCGCTTCGGCCTTACCGGCTGCAAAACCGCGGTCGTAAGCATCGTCCTTATCCAGGACTGTTTTGACGGATACCGGCTCGAAGCGGGGCTCCTCGAAAGCAAGAGTCTTGGCTGGCATAGGAAAAACCGGCTTACGTGGCTCAGCGCCAAACTCCGGAATGAATCTTGCT
>CAYVJO010000414.1:0-2688 GCA_964451735.1 uncultured Hyphomicrobiaceae bacterium
GGCCTGGGATTTCTGGTGGTTGACTACTTGCAATTGCTCGCCGGTTCCAGCAAGCGCGCCTCCGATAGCCGCGTCAATGAAGTGACCGAGATCACAACCGGCCTGAAGGCTCTGGCCAAGGAGCTGTGCGTGCCGATCATGGCGCTCTCCCAGCTCTCCCGTCAGGTCGAAAACAGAGAGGATAAGCGCCCGCAACTCTCGGACCTGCGCGAATCCGGCTCCATCGAACAGGACGCGGATGTGGTGATGTTCGTCTTCCGCGAGGAATATTACGTTCAGCGCGCCGAGCCCTCGCTCACCAAGGTTGAAGAGCACCAGAAGTGGCAGGACGAAATGGACCAGGTTCAAGGCCTCGGCGAGGTGATCATCGGCAAACAACGCCATGGCCCCACCGGCACGGTGAGATTGCAATTCACTGCCGAACATACACGCTTCTCCGATCTCGCAGATGACAGCCGTTTGCCCGCTAAAGCCTATTGAGAGAGCGGGTGCAGAAGGTTTGCGCTGCGCCGAATTCCCGTGACACAAACGAGAATGATCTTGATCGGCATTCCAGGAGCGATCATTGTCCCATGCAACCCTGTTGGCTTGGGGAGTTTGCGAGAAGTGCCCGGAGGTAGTATCCATGCCCTCAGCGGCTTGCTGAGAGGTGCAGACATCCCGTCCTCCGCGTCGGGTATTATTGCTGTCGATCTCGATGCGCTGGCGACGAATTACGCAAAGCTTCGCGAGCGCGCGGGGGCTGCCGAGTGCGCAGCGGTCGTGAAAGGCGACGGTTACGGCGTAGGCGCTGTTGCGACTGCGTCTGCATTAGCAACGAAAGGGTGCCGGACTTTCTTCGTTGCAACGCTTTCCGAGGCAGAATCGCTGCGCATAGCGTTGCCGAATTCCACGATTTTCGTTCTTGACGGTCTTTTCCCCGGGACAGCTGCCGATTTCGCGCATTTGGGCATTTGTCCAGTGCTCGGGGATCCTGGCGAAATCGAGGAGTGGTCGGATTTCTGCCGAGCGGGTGGTCAAAAGCTGCCTGCCGCGCTGCATATCGACACAGGCATGAACCGCCTAGGTTTGAAGGAGAGCGGCCAGCGCTTTCTTCTCTCAAATGTGGCGCTGCTAGACAGCTTCACTGTCAGCCTGATAATGAGCCATCTGGCCTGCGCCGATACGCCGGATCACGTCAAAAACCGGCATCAGCGGGCGGTTTTCGCTGAACTGGCCGGAAAACTGCCCTCGGGGCGATTGAGCCTTGCCAATTCGGCCGGGATTTTTCTCGGCCCGGATTTTTGCTTCGACCTTGTCCGACCGGGCATTGCGCTTTATGGAGGCAATCCATTCCACAACCTGCCCAACCCCATGGAGCCGGTGGTCAGCCTTTACGGCCGCGTCGTCCAGACGGGAGAGGCGAAAGCAGGCGAGACGGTCGGCTATGGCGCGGCCATGCAGTTGAAACGGCCGACGCGCTATGCAACCGTCGCCATAGGCTATGCGGACGGTTACCTGCGCGCGCTGGGATCAACTGGCGGCAAATCCGGCGCAACGGCTTTTTTTCAAAGCCGCCCGCTTCCGATTCTGGGCCGTGTATCCATGGATCTTGTGGTTTTCGACATATCCGACTTGCCTCCGGACAAAATTCGACGTGGCGGGTTCGTCGAGTTGCTCGGTCCTTCCTTCACCGTCGATGACGCCGCTGCGCTGGCGGGGACGATCGGATATGAAATACTAACCAGCCTGGGCCCTCGCTATACCCGGATTTATCTCGGCGGGAATGGCGGGGCGGGCTGATCGAGGAGGCTCGATCATGGCGAAAGCTGTACGCGAGTTCGTCTGCCAGTCCTGCGGCGCGGCGAGCCAGCGCTGGGCTGGTCGCTGTCCAGCCTGTGGCGAATGGAACACGCTGGCGGAGGAAAGCGCGGCCGCTTCTCCGCTCGATGCAAAAGCTAAGCGTAAGGGCCGTCCATCCGCCATGTCGCTGGAGTCACTTAACGATGAAGTGCCAGCGCTGCCGCGACTTCATACGGGCGTGAGCGAGTTCGACCGTGTGATCGGCGGCGGCCTTGCGCCGGGCGCTGCGATCCTGCTTGCCGGAGATCCTGGAATTGGGAAATCCACGTTGCTGTTGCAACTGGCGGCAAAACTTGCGCAATCCGGCAGAAACGCGGTTTACTTCTCTGGCGAAGAGGCTTCACAGCAGATTCGAATGCGGGCGCGCAGGCTCGGCGTCTCGGACGCACCGCTCGGGCTGACGGCCGAGACCAATATGTCGGCTATTCTCGCAACGTTGGAGGCAAACGCGCCGCCCGATCTTGTCGTTGTCGACTCGATACAAACCCTGTGGACCGACTTGCTGGAAGCCGCTCCCGGCACTGTGAGCCAGGTGCGCGCATCCGTACAGGCGCTCATTTCGTACGCTAAGCGCCGCAGCACCGCCGTGATCCTCGTCGGACATGTCACAAAAGATGGTCAGATCGCCGGCCCCAAAGTCGTCGAGCACATGGTGGACACCGTCCTCTATTTCGAAGGCGACAACAGTCATCTCTTCCGCCTGCTCCGATCAGTGAAAAACCGCTTTGGGCCGGCTAACGAAGTCGGCGTATTCGAGATGGGGGGCGGGGGCTTGAGAGAAGTTACAAATCCGTCCGAGCTGTTCCTCGGCGAACGCGATGAGGCCAGCCCCGGCGCGGCCGTCTT
>CAYVJO010000414.1:2698-3159 GCA_964451735.1 uncultured Hyphomicrobiaceae bacterium
GGAATCTGTGGACTCGCCCGAGCGCACAAAGGGGGGACGATGGCCGGGCACCTGGGAGCGGCCGTCGTTGCTGGTTACTTCTTCGGGGAAGATCAAAGCGACCTACCGGACGGCGTCTTCGCAGGTGTCGAGGGAACCCGTCCTATCCTTGTCGAGATTCAGGCTCTCGTCGCTCCCTCCCCCTTCGCAGCGCCCCGGCGAGCCGTCGTCGGATGGGACGCCAACCGCCTTTCAATGATTCTTGCAGTGCTTGACGCGCGTTGCGGATTTAAGATCGGCGCGCAGGATATTTACCTTAATGTCGCCGGGGGCTTGCGTATTTCCGAACCAGCAGCCGATGTTGCGGTTGCGGCGGCGCTTTTGTCAGCGCACTCCGGCGTTGCTTTGGGAGGAAATACGGTCTATTTCGGTGAAGTCAGCTTATCCGGGGCGATACGGTCAGTCAGCCACGCAGCCATGCG
>CAYVJO010000415.1:0-3149 GCA_964451735.1 uncultured Hyphomicrobiaceae bacterium
TCGGAACGGCTCACCGCCTCGTCTTGCGCAATAGCGCGCACGACGCTTGTTACAAGCTTGACCGCAGCTTGCGAATTGACTTCCCAATGCGACACCAGCAAAGCGCGCGCCTGGGCGTAGAAAAAGGCGCGGGCGAGGCCGGACAGAGCTTCCGCCTCGGATGCACTGCCGGCGGCCGTGTTGCAGGCGGACAGGATGACCCAATCGGCATCCAGTTTCAGCGACGCGATCTCCGAGGCTGACAGATAGCCATCATCGGCCCTAGTCGCTTTGTCCGGCGGCGTGAGCAACAGACCGGGCTCAGCATTTGCGCTCAATTGCCCGGCAGTCAAACCATGTGTCGCGAAATGAATAATTCGATAGTTTGCAAGGTCACCGCTTTCGCTCAAAGCCTTGACTGTCTCTTCCGTTGCGCTGGCGCCGAGCCTGATGTCTCTCGGGTCAGCGCCGATATCCCGGGCCACGGCGCATAGCTCATCGGCGGTTTCCGGCAGAGGCGTCTGACTGCGGATTAGAGACGGATCAGCCAGTCCGCTGCGCGTTTCAATTGGCTTTACGCCGCCTCGCAGGCCCAGAAACGCCGCAAGGCGAGCGCCCATCCCGGTTCTGCAGGTTTGCTTATCCCTCGCAAGCCGTGCCAGCTTGTCGTAACGGCTGTCGGGACCGCTCAGCAAGGGGTTTCCGAAACCGATAAGCGGCCTCGTCGCGGCGCTCGGCCGTCCGACACGACGAAGGGCCTTAAGCGAAGAGACGGCGGGAAGTACGGTCAGAGCATGATCGCGAACAAGCCAGGCGGTGGCGCGATCGCTTCCCGCCTGTGGCGGCTCAGTGACCAGAACCTGAAACGGCAATTGCGTCAATGCGCCCGAGGGCACGAGGAGGAGGTCCTTGCCCTCGATCATATCCTCGACCTCGCCGAATAACGCCTTGTAGAGCCGATGCGAACGCGCCTTGTCGAACGGGAGCGGTTTTCCGGCGAAAAAATCGGCCTGCGCATATGTCCCGCCGGTCAGCTTCGCGCAGGTTTCACCGTCCCAAGCCGTGTAATCCAGCCCGCAGCGCAGGGCCCCGACTTCGCGGGACAGGGCTTGCTTGCCTAGATCGGAACGGACCCAGCGATGGTCTGTCCTGGTCACGACCCAGACGAAACTTTCTTCCGGCACTGTTTCGAACTGCCTGGTGTCGAGGAACAGGATCAGGGCTTCATCGGGGTGGAGCTGGGCCTGGACCGTCTCGACCGAGATCGCCGTGGGTCGTGCCAGCGCCGCATAGTCGGGAAATGCCTCGGCTAGCCGCTTGTCGATCGCATCGATACGGAGATCGATTTTGGCCATAAGCGAGCTGTTTTCGGCCTCGGCCTTGGCGTCGCGCTGATCAGAGTGGCGAGCCAGGGCCTGATTGCGCAGGGCATCGCGCTTTTGCCATTCCGCAACGAGATCCTGACGTTCCCGGATGAGCACCGCGAGCTGAGGATCACCGCTTGCGCTGCGCGCGGCCATCTTGGCGAGCGATTGCGCGGCCTCGGATCCGAGCGCCCATTGTGCGGTTTGAAACATCTCACGCGATGCTTCCGAGATTGCTTTCTCATCGTCTTCAGTCAGGCGGCTGACGGCTTTGATCAGTCCGCGGAACTGCGAGGCCGCGCGCTGTGCCTCATCCTGCCGGCTCCCGGTCAGCCGGGGGCCGATCTCGCCTGCCCTGAGCATAGAGCGGGCGGACAGTGTGGTTGTGCTCTGACGCCAGTAATCAACGGCGCGCGCCCAGTCACTCTGAACAAGGTACAGAACGGCAAGGTTGTTCAAACTGTTAAGGGTGGCCGGGTGGTCTGGCCCCTGGACTCGTTTGAAGCCTTCCAGAGCGCTCTTGTGAAGGCGTTCGGCTTCGTCATAGCGACCAAGTTTGTCATATATGCTGGCGAGATTGTTCAGTGCGGTCAACGTATCGGGGTGGGACTTACCGCGGGCGCGTTCGTGGATTCTCAGTACACTCTGATACAAAGTTCGCGCCTCTGCATACCGGCCCTGATTATCAAAGCTCGCGGCCAGATTGTTCATGGCGCGAACAGTATGGGGATGATCCTGACCGTATCTTCGTAAATTTGCGACGAAACTCCGCTGGAGAAGCTTCTCGGCTTCCTCGTGCCGGCCGAGGGCGTCATATAGTGTCGCCAGATTGTTGATGCTCCCAAGCGTATCAGGATGAGCCGCGCCAAGCGTCTGCTCCCTCGTCTCTAAAGCGCGCTCGATGAGCGGTTGAGCATCCCCGAGACGACCCTGATTGTAATAGACACTCGCAAGATTGCTGATGCTGTTCAGCGTGCTCGGGTGATCCTTCCCAAGAATTTTTTCTGTCAGCGCCACAGCCTCTTGATGGAGCCTCTCTGCCTCCTGATAACGCCCTTGTTGGGCATAGGCGACTGCCAGATTGTCGAGGCTTTTTAGCGTGACAGGATGCTCGTGGCCGCGCTTGCGCCGGTTTGTCTTGAGCGCCCGTTCGAACAGGGTCTCGGCCTCGCGATACCGGCCCAGCTCCATGTACAAGCCACCGAGATTGTTGACGCTGACCATGGTATTGGAATCGTCCTTGCCTTGCGATCGCTCCCTTAAATCGAGAATTTTGCTGTACAGCGCCTCGGCCTCGGAATAACGGCCCAACGCCATGTAAAGAAGGGCGACGGCGTCCATGTTCAGAAGTCTGAGCGGATTTTCTGGCTCAAGCTTCCGCTCGCTGGTCTCCAACATGATCTCGGCGATCTGCAAAGCGCGCATGTAGCTGCCGGCCTGGTAAAGCTCTGCAATTTGCTTATGGATTTCGAGGATCTGAAGCGGTTTTTCCTCGGCCGAGGCCGGGCGGGCGGCCGCGACCAGGACAGTAACAACAAGAATGGACGCAAAGATCGATCTTGATCGGGTGAACACCGTTACATTCCCTCCAAAGATACCGTGATGACATTATTTATTGACCGGTTTTTCGGATCAAACAAGGTGCGCTGAGGCTTAACTGGTCTGCCAGAGGGCTTTGGTCCAGGGTCGCACTGCCATTCGGTCACCGTCAGAAATCTGTCCAACATAACGGGAAATACGAGGTCCGCTATCACCGCAATGCGGTGGCGCGGACCGCTCGTGAAGAGCGGACGAAATGAGCGCAGT
>CAYVJO010000416.1:0-3127 GCA_964451735.1 uncultured Hyphomicrobiaceae bacterium
CGAGCGTCTCGTCGTTGAGCACGATGCCGTCCTTGACCAATCCATCCTGGCCATGGGTGGTGTAGGGGTCGAGGGCGACATCGGTGATCAGGCCGATCTCGGGAAAGCGGCGCTTGATCAGGCGGATGGTGCGGCAGGTGAGATTCTCGGGATTCCAGGCCTCCTCGCCGCCCTCGGTCTTGCAGTCGAGCGGGGTCACGGGAAAGAGCGCGATGGCCGGGATGCCGAATTCGAGCGCCTGCTCGACGACGTTCAAGAGCCGGTCGCCGGAATGGCGCTCGACGCCCGGCATCGAGGGCACGACCTCGCTGCGCGCCTCGCCCGGACAGATGAACACCGGCAGGATCAGGTCGGCCGCGCTCAGCCGGTGCTCCGCTATCAACCGGCGGCTCCACGCGGCGCGCCGCATGCGCCGTGGCCGCGAGTTGGGGAAGGGCGGCAAGGGTGGCAGGTGGCGAGGTTGGCTCACGATGGTTTTCCGCTAAAGTGCAGGACGGAACGATGATCCATAGAGCCTTATAACTCTGGCGGCCCGTGGGCAACTGCAACCGCTGTCGTCGACAAGGAACGTCATGACGCCTGGAGCTTTTGGCGAGGTACGACGGCGATGAGCGGTCGCGTCCATGTCGAGGAGCGCAATGGTCTCGGCATTCTGATCCTCGATCGTCCCGAGGCGCTGAATGCCTTGAGCCACCGCATGGTGCAGACGGTGTCGGCCGCTATTGCCCGCTGGCATGGCGATCCAGCGATTCGCGCCATCTTGATCAAGGCCGTGCCGGGACGTGCCTTTTGCGCTGGTGGCGACATCCGGCTCGTGATCGAGACGACGCGGCGCAAGGGAGTGGCGGCGGCGGCGAAAATTCCGCTCAATTTGAGCATGAGATCCTCCGGATCGGATGTTGTTTCCTCTATGGGTGATGCTGCGGCGTTCGCCAAGCGCGAAACTTCACGCGGGCGTCACGTTCCGCTTGATCCGGCGCTCCGAAACGCATAAGACATCAATCCTGATTTCCGGGGCCATAGCTCAGTTGGGAGAGCGCGTGAATGGCATTCACGAGGTCGGCGGTTCGATCCCGCCTGGCTCCACCAAACATCCCCAACGATTTCTGTCTCAGACCTCCCGCTCCGTAACGCGTTTGACCGATTCTCTGTCATTCTGAGGGTCGGGCTGGACGGCCCCGTCCGAGCGCGCCGTCCGCGCGTGCTTGCAGATAGGCATAGATTGCGTCGACATAAGGCGCAATGTTGGGGTCGCCAGCGAAGCCTTTCATGGTCGAATTGCCGTTGCTGACACCGTCTTCGACGATTTGGCGGAACGTGCGCGGGTCCGGCAAATGATCAATGAGAGGCCCTGCCACGGTGGATCCCATACCGTCCGGGCCGTGGCAGTGATTGCAGGCCGCGTGGTAACGCCGGTAGCCATCATAGGTGCGCGGATCGACGGTCCCGTTTACAAATCGATAGAATTTTCCCTCCGCAACGCCCGCCGCTGCCGCCCAGCAAGCCGAGCCGAGCCAGCAACCCGCCATCAACGGCAGCATCAGCTTTGGCCATGGATGCATCGTGTCTTCGCGTCGGAAAGCGTTTGACCTAATCCGCCGTGGTGAATTCACCCGCAATTAGCGCTGCTTGCGCGGCGGCGATGAGCTTATGAGTTGGACCGACGTCTATGAGCACGGTTTGCGCATTCTCGCCGCAAGTAACGTTGATGGAGCGCCCTTCCTGGCTGTCCAGGCCCGCAATTTGGCTTGGATGCAACTGCAACCGGACACGCGCGGCGGTGAAAGCCGTTGGATTGTCGGGATCGCTTCTTTCGATGATCATCATGGTGATCGCGCACCGGCCCATTTCCTCGGTGAAATATCCACTCATGAACTTCGAGCCTAACTCGTAGCTGATGCTGATAAGAGGAGCGTACCGCTGCGCCTGCACGGTCGCGGGGTTCCGCGGATCTCCGATAGCGCCTGGTGACAAACCCGACATGACCAAGGCTGTCGTTCCAGCAGCAACAAAGATGTTCCCAAAATTTCGGCACAGCATAATCGTTTCTCCTATTGGCGGATTACACGATCGGCGATCGCCGCCGATATAGGCGTGCTGTACGCATCGAGTATTGCACGCCAAGCCAGTCATCCTTTCAGTGTTCAACAGCAGATAAATCACTCATTCAGGTGAGATCAGGGGGCATTTTGATTAGGCGGGAGACGCCAGCGCCGCCGCTGGAGATGAGGGCGGGGCCTTCCGCTCACCCGCCGCCACAGACGTTGAGCCGATCGCCTGGTTTGCACGCGGCTATGGCCCGGCCCTGGACCGATCCTTTCCCGGAACGCGCAAATGCAATTCCGCGCATAAATATCGCTGCGCCATTTCCACTTAGCCGGCTTCCATGCCATAATCCGCGCGAAAGCCGCTCACAGAAGCGGCGCCTGACAGGCCGCAAGGCTCGTGAAGGCGGGACGCGAACAGCGATTGGGAGGAGCGGAAATACATGCCCGAAATCTTCATGGACGTGAATGGCAAGGCCGTCAGCGCCGAGGCGCCGGCCAACATGCTACTGTCCGATTTTCTGCGGCAGAAGCTTAGCCTGACCGGAACGCATATTGGCTGCGACACCTCGCAATGCGGCGCCTGCGTGGTGCATATGGACGGCAAATCCGTCAAGGCCTGCACGGTGCTGGCGGCTCAGGCGGCGGGCGCGAAGATCACCACTATCGAAGGGCTTTCGAGCGGGACGGACCTGCATCCCTTGCAGGCCGCTTTCCGCGAGGCCCACGGCCTGCAATGCGGCTTCTGCACGCCCGGCATGATCATGTCGGCGGCCGATCTGCTGAAGACCAACCCCAGCCCCACCGAGCCGGAAATCCGCTCCTGGCTGAAGGGCAATATCTGCCGCTGCACCGGCTATCACAACATCGTCAAGGCCGTGCAGGCCGCCGCCGCGCAGATGAGCGGGCAGGCCGTGGCCGCCGAATAATAAAGCCGCTGTTCGCAAAAGTTCTGGCTTGGAGGAATTCATGACGGTCGAAGGCATCGGCGCAGCCGTTAAGCGGCGCGAGGATTTCCGCTTCATCAAAGGTGTCGGCAAATATACGGACGACATCAACCTGCCCAATCAGCTTTATTGCTA
>CAYVJO010000417.1:0-3119 GCA_964451735.1 uncultured Hyphomicrobiaceae bacterium
TGGCCCATTATCTATCCAGCCGATGCTCTACAAAATATAGCTTACCGCTAAAGATAATGATTGCGTCTAAATGGTCGGAATGGGGTCAAGTGAGCTGTCACTCTCTGTACAAGTGTTCTCATCGACCCAATCTGGTACAATAAGACCATCAGATCCATAAGGACGTGGCCTTACTATTTTACAGACTCCAACTCTACGCAGAAATAAGTCCGGAACTGGATGTTGGCTGACGAAGTACTTATGTGAAGACGTAAATGGCATACAAAGTCACACATATAATAATTTCTAAGGACACACTTTGAAAGACCTAACTGACTCTGAGATTAACGAAGGCTTTCATCACATTTTTGATTTTTATTGGTCTATCGTTACAGGATTACAAAATTATGAGCTAGTTACGAAGAAGAAATATCTAGAATCTTTCCCTACTGTTTTGGCTTTGTTGCGCGAATATTTTCCGGGGGAAACCTCTCCATATCTCGTAACTGTATGCAAGTGTTTTAGGGATTTAAGGCATAACTATCCGGCATTCCTAAGTGCGTCATCCGATTGAGCGCCGCGCAAGCGAGTAATAGCTCTGCGGCTTGGTTGTCAAAAGTGCGACGAGAGCAAGTACCGCCAAATATCGCCTTGAAGCGAAACATCATCGTCTCCGACAATGAGCGGCGGTGATAACCACTCTCGCGCTTCCACTCAGCTCGCCCCAATGCCTCAATTTGTTTGAGGGTTTGATTGCGCGCATGGTCTTCGCCTTCTTTGGGCCAATATTGGGCGTCTTCACGCGGCGGAATATTCGCTCGAGCACCCCGCTTTGCGATCTCGTCATAGCAACTGCGTTTGTCATACGCACCATCGGCTGAGACCGCCTCGATTTCGCCTTCTATACTGTCTAGAATGTCTTTCAAGACCTCACTATCACTGACGTTGTTCGTGCTCACAACCGCGCCTAGAATCTCTCCCGTCGCTTCATCGACGCCTAAATGCAGCTTCCGCCAAGTGCGTCGCTTGCTGTAGCCATGCTGGCGCACTTTCCATTCCCCTTCGCCATACACCTTCACGCCAGTCGAATCGACCACTACATGGCGAGCCCCTGCGCCTTCAATCACAGGCAAAGTCACACTCAATTTCCCCAAACGGCGTGAGATCGTCGAGTGCTCAGGTACCGACAGCTCAACTCCCATCAACCTAAACAACGATTCAACAAAGCCTTCCGTTTGGCGACCGGCCAACCGCATCACTGAACCCAGCGTACTCATCGTCGCAATCGCTAAATCGCTGTAGGTCTTTGATGCGCCTCGTTTGCCAGTCTTTTGCTCATTCAGCCAGCCTGAGAGGACCTCATCATCTACCCAGAATGTTAAGCTGCCTCGGTTTTTGAGGGCAGCGTCGTACTCACGCCAATGGCGAATTCGATACTCGGTTTTGGATGTTTCCTCGGTCATGATCCGAATGGATAGGTGTATTTCGATATGTTATCGCTAACTCATACTATTTGTGCAACAACGCCTACTGTTTTTGTAGATGGAAAAATTTGGCTCCCTGATGACTCTCTTACTACCGAACAGAAAAGAGAGATTGTAAGCACAATATCAGTTTACCAAGAACAAATGAAAAGCATTTTGATGTCCGCCCTCAAAGATGCAGAAGCTTTTGAAAGAGACTTAAAGGCCACAATCAAAAATCATCAGGACACTTACTAAGCCTATCTGATGTTCTTCCCACTTTTTGGCCCCAAAGTGTTAGCTAGGCGAGTTACCTCACGATGATCCACCCGCCTTCAAAACCGTGCATGAAGGTTCCCCTTCACAGGCCTTTGTATAGACATTGGGGTTATTTGTATTAACCCCCGGAAAAACCTAATCCACAATGAGACTTACTAATCTCATTGTGGATTAGCTGTGCCCCAACGCAATAATTCCGTCCGGGAAAAACCGCTCTATCGACTGACGCAAGGGGGTTTGAGCGGTTTTGGCATGGAGGTGAGATTACCAGGACAGCATGGGAGTTTCGGACAACTGGTACATGCCTTTTTCGATTTGCATAGTCCAAATTTAGTTCTGCATAGCTGTTTAACTGGCACAACCCCCCTTCAAAATCAAGAGCCTGATATAAATCCGTCGATCTGGCTGGTGGCGCTCTAGCTCAATCGTGACAACACTGCCATCCCAAAACGCACCCATTTTGCAACTTAATCTGGTTCATGTTTTATAGAGAATTGCTTATGACCCTTAGCGTAGTCAAACGAACTCAATCAATAGCCTCATAAGCCGCAAAAACGGCAAACTCAGTCTGAGAAAAATTTGTAAATTTCTTTTCTCACATATTTAAAGACCTATGCAATTGAAGACCTATGCTAAGATTCTTACATATTTCTTACTTGTAAAAGCTTGCTGATATGGAAGTCACTCGGCTCTCAAGCAAAGGGCAAATTATTATCCCGAAAGTATTGAGGACTGCTCATAAGTGGGAAGTCGGTCAAGAATTTGTTGCCATTGATGTCGGCGATGGGATTTTACTAAAACCCAAAAAGCCATTTCCTGAGACTAAATTAGAAGACGTTGCTGGGTGCCTACAGTACAAAGGCCAGCCTAAAACCATAGAAGAAATGAATGAGGCTATTAACCGGGGCTTTCAAGAAAGCTGGAATGATAGCTGTAGACACTAATGTCATCGTACGGTTGCTCACCAAAGACGATGACATCCAGTACGCCCAAAGCCTAGCCTTGTTTCAGAAAAACACTGTCTTCATCAGTGATACCGTGATTCTTGAAACAGAATGGGTGCTGCGGTTTTCTTACGCTTTTCAACCCAGTGAGATTGCCCAGTCATTGAGTCAACTACTGGGCTTACCCAATGTGCAAGTGACAGAAGCTAATCGCATAGCGATGGCTTTGAAGTGGCATACCAGCAGTGGACTAGGATTTTCCGATGCCTTCCACTTAGCCTGCTGTCAGCACTGCTCTGCGCTATACACCTTTGATAAGCAGTTTGCGCGTCTCTCGCAAGGCTTGACAGCTCTTCAAATTTTAGAGCCACCGCAACCCTAAAGCGGGTAAGACTATAGAAATCAGGTAGCGATCTCCCTCAAGAAAAATTCATCCTGCAATAATGCCTGGAGG
>CAYVJO010000418.1:0-3117 GCA_964451735.1 uncultured Hyphomicrobiaceae bacterium
AAAACAGAATCACAACCAGCATTCGTTGGCCAGGTCAGACAAACCTGCTTAGCGGCTGATACGAGCAGCGGCGCGACGACCGTTAGCGAGGCCGCCGAACGCGCAAGCGCCGCCGTAAACAATGCCGCGAGCGCGGCTGAGGAAATGTCGGCTTCAATTCACGAGATTGCACGCAGCATTTCCCAATCCACCGAAACCGCGCGCGGCGCTGTCGAGGAGGCCAAACAAGCGGACGGGATCATGCAAGGCCTCGCCAAGGCCGCAACGGAGATCGGAGAGGTCGTATCTCTGATCGAGGACGTTGCAAGTCAAACCAATCTGCTTGCCCTGAATGCGACGATAGAAGCGGCGCGCGCGGGCGAGGCGGGAAAAGGCTTTGCTGTCGTTGCCTCCGAGGTAAAATCTTTGGCGTCACAGACCGCCAAGGCGACGCAGGACATAAGAGACAAGATCAGCGCGATCCAAGGAGCGGTCGCCAGTGCAGTCTCGGCGATACGCAAGGTCGATCAGACCATTGCGCAAATCAACGCTATTGGCGCCTCGATTGAAGTTGCGATCGCCCAACAGGCCTCGGCCACGAATGAGATCGCGCTCAGCACGCAGACGGCGGCGCAAAGCGCGGGCGATGTCGGTGAGAGCATCAGGGAGGTCGACAAGGCGGCGGCTACGACCAACAGAGCGGCCGATAATGTCGTGAGCGCGGCAGCCAAGTTGGGGCACGACGCCGAAGCGTTACGCGCTCATATCGATAGCTTCCTGACGAAGATTCGAGCGGCCTAAAAATCGTCTGGCCTAGACATGCGCGCCTTGGTCCGGAAACAACCCTGGATCAGGATCATTTCCAATTGAGACGATCCTGAATTTATATCGCGTATCCGCTTTTGAAAGAGAGGACGAGTGGGCGGGCGCAGCCTCTGCCTGGACCGTCTTGAAGCCGCCTATCAGGCCGCGAAATGTCCCCGCCAAGCCGTGTTGAGGCGACGATGCGTGGATCGCTGTAGGCTTACGGGTCCTAGCAAGCTTAGAGCCCGGGAAACATACAATTGACGAAATTAGAAAATATTGCCTTGATAGAAACATTCGGCAATGAGGCGATGTTTGATGCGTCGTGGTCCGGATCCGGCGTCGCCACTTCCCGGTTGGGTGCGCTCCGGTCGATTTTTTGGGTCGGTCAGGAATATATAATGAACGCTGTTCGCGTCGTCGCTCGCAAGTCTTTATCGATCTTCCCTCATTGTGTAATGACGTTGTTCTTTGCGGCTTGGACACTCCAAACGACGCCAGCTTATGCAAAAGACCAGAAAAAGATCACTGCTGATTACAGCATAAACTTCAATGGTCTAGGGATTGGAAGCTTCAAGCTGTGGTCCGACTTGAATAAAGACGAGTACAATATCAAGTCTCGCGCGAAAATTAGCATTCTTGCCGGTATTTTATTTGAGTGGAACGGAACCACGGCTTCCGCCGGTCGTTTAATCGCCGATCAGCCTCGTCCCTACACGTATAGTTTCGGTTACCGGACGAGCGACAAGGGCGAGAATGTCGACGTGGAATTCGCCAACAACAATGTGAAACAAATCGCCGTCAATCCGCCGCAGAAGCAGTCCTCATCCCGGATCCCTGTTACACGCAGCCACATGCGCAACGTCGTTGATCCGATGAGCGCAGTTATTATGCTGACCAATGTCGGAAGCGGAAAAAACGGCAACCAGGTTTGCACGCGGCGCCTTCCGATTTTCGACGGCAAAGCCCGTTACGACATAAAGCTCAGCTTGAAGAAAACAAAAAAAATCACCACGGCTTACGGCTATGACGGCCCAGCTCATATATGCAAAGTGAAGTTTGTTCCCATCGCCGGACACAAGGCGAAGGATGACGAGAACGATTACGCCGCAAAAAGCGAGGACATTGAAATCTGGATGGTGCCGCTATCGGATGCGGACCTCTATGTCCCTTACTACATCTATATTCCAACGCCGATGGGCGCAGCGACCTTGACAGCGTCAGGCTTCCTTGTGGAAACCCCAGGAGGGGAGAGAGGCGCGCTTCTCCAGTAGGTGTAATCGTTCGCGGACAGAACTCACACTCGATGGATCTGTTCGCCATTTTCACACATGGCTTGTTCATGGCTTTTCCCAGATGCTATAGCCTCAAGGAATTTATGCGACGGCGCTCTTGCGGGGCTTGTTTTTCAAATGAAAATTTCCCAGCTGGCCAAAGCGGCTATAGCTATGCTCTATACGGAGAACGCAACCGAACGTTGCGCGTATTCTGGCGTTGAGCGCTTGACATTAAGGACTTGCCGTAATGACTGACACTCCATCCGCTGCCGTCTCGCGCCGGTTGGCTCCTGGGCATTCCGTGATCGCGGTTCTGGGACCGACAAATACGGGGAAAACCCATTTGGCGATCGAGCGAATGCTCGGCCATGAAAGCGGGTTGATCGGTTTGCCGCTCAGACTTCTGGCCCGCGAAGTCTACGACAAGGTCCTGGCGCGCGTCGGCGAGGCTAATGTCGCGCTCATCACGGGCGAAGAGAAGATCAAGCCTGAGCGTCCGCGATACTGGATCTGCACGGTAGAAGCCATGCCGCGCGACATCGACGTGGATTTTCTGGCGATCGATGAAATCCAGCTAGCTGGAGATCCCGAGCGCGGGCATGTTTTCACCGAGCGGTTGTTCTCGGCGCGCGGCGTCAGCGAGACCCTGCTGTTAGGCGCCGCGACTATGGAAGGCGCCATCCGCGACCTGCTGCCAGGCGCAAACTTCATTACGCGTCACCGCTTTTCCAAGCTCGCTTACTCAGGCCCGAAAAAGCTCACGCGCCTGCCTCGCCGTTCGGCCATCGTCGCTTTTTCGGCTGCCGACGTTTACGCACTCGCTGAACTGATCCGCCGTCAGCGTGGCGGCGCGGCCGTCATTCTTGGAGCGCTCAGTCCCCGGACCCGCAACGCCCAGGTGGAGCTTTACCAGTCAGGGGATGTTGACTTCCTGATCGCGACCGACGCGATCGGTATGGGCCTAAATCTCGATCTCGACCACGTCGCCTTCGCCGCGACCCGCAAGTTCGACGGTCGGAGCCACCGCGATTTGTCTCCCGGTGAATTGGGACAGATC
>CAYVJO010000419.1:0-3111 GCA_964451735.1 uncultured Hyphomicrobiaceae bacterium
TGGCGAGATGACGAGCTCTTGCCAGTCGGCAAGGCCTATTTCGGCTTCACCGATGAGGAGCTTCGCAAGCTTGACCGCTGGGTACGGGGCCATACGGTCAAGCGATTCGGACCGGTGCGTGAAGTCGAGAAATCGATGGTTTTCGAAGTGGCTTTCGATAGTGTAAATGTCTCGGCGCGGCATAAATCCGGTGTCGCCATGCGTTTTCCCCGCATTAACCGCATACGTTGGGACAAACCCGCTCGCGAGGCCGACTCGCTGGAGACTCTTCAGAAACTGATCAAGCCTGGCAACCGCGATCCAGACCCCGCATGACCGAAAACCTGTTTTCAGCTTTCACCTGCTAATGTAGTATGTAGCAAGTCCCGCATAGAAAAGAATGATCATGCTAAAAATCTGGCCGCGCCAATTCGATCAATGTGCGCAAAGTTCTTTGGACTGTCGATGAACTCGGCATTCCTTACGATCGGCAGGATTGGGGGCGCGGCTTCGAACCGCTTACCAGCCCAGAGTTTCTTGCCATAAATCCTTTTGCGCTTATTCCCGCCATCGACGATGACGGCTTCGTGCTCAGTGAGTCGAACACCATTATCCGCTATCTCGCCGCCAGACATGGCCGAGAGGACCTTCTGCCCGGCGATCCGAGGGGACGCGCGATTGTCGAACGTTGGATAGACTGGCAAGCCATCGAGCTCTCGAATGCCTGGCGCGGTGCGTTTTTAGGGCTTGTGGCGAAAGCGCCCATACCAGGTGGTGACGAGGTCATACAGGCTTCGCTTCAAGATTGGACGAAAAAAATGGGCCTGATCGAGGCTCAACTGGTCAAGACCGGCGGCTATATTGTGGGGCCATCCCTTACTTTGGCCGATTTCGGCATTGGGTTGGTCGTTCATCGCTGGTTCGCCTCCGATCTTCCAATCGATCGCCCCGATTTGCCCGCCATTGCCGCTTATTATGAGCGCCTAAGTCAGCGTCCGGCCTTCATGGCGCATGGCCGGAACGCTGGTCCATAACACGGCGCGAGCCAGTTATTTTGAAGAAACGAGGCTCAGGGTGCACATAGTTTTGAGGGCGATCAAAACGCGCATGGAACGTTTGTCCCTCGCGAGGACCGGAACTCGCTGCTGCCAGGTCCTGGCTCTTTGCATCTTGGTCGCGGCAAGTGGGCTGACGCAAAAGACGGCGCTTGCGGCCAACGACATGGACGGCCTGGATACGGGAAAAGTGAGGGCCGAGATACAGGCGTTTTTCGACGTTTTTCTGGGCCGTCCTCTAACGGAAAGCGAAAACCGGCAGGCGGCAAGCGAATTCATGACCATTTATGGCGCGCCCACATGCGAAGCGCAGTGCCGCGCCGCGCTCGCCGTCATCAGGCAGCGAACGGATTTTTTGAAATCGAGTCCTGGCATACCGGAAAGCCTCGCTCTCAGACATGCCATGATGTCAGGGAATTATTTCAACCCTAAGTTGCAGAACACATTGATCCTGCGCCTCCTGGCCGAGCCAGACCCGGTTATCCATGCGGATCAGGCCAGTCAGCGGCTTATGCTCAGGAGCGATCTGATCGGATCGCTCAATCTTCAGATCTTCCTGCAATCCGGGTTCGCGGTGCCTATACAACCGCCGCCCTTTTCCCGCGAGGATATGGAACAAGCGACAGCAATTTTTGCGGACGCTTTCACGTCAAATGACATCACTCCCGAATTGCCGCCATTTTTTGCCATTGCCGCGGAATTATGGGAGGCCATCCGTCTGGATTGGTTGAAGCTGAACAGCAGCGACCGCCAACTCGTGAAAAATTATATTGCGCTCAAGTCTTTGAGGCCACTGCCCGCCAGGCTGTATGAACGCCTGATCGGCCTATCCACCGATGACGCCCGTCAGCTTGAAACGATCGAGCAACTCATTAAATTTAAGAGCGAATTCTACTCGGATGTCTCTAAGCAGTTGGAATTGCTGGGACGGAAAGCCGTGAACGATCACATCTCTTCTATTTTTCTGACGCCTCGCCCATAAGGCTCAAAACATTCCAAGCGCGATACGGGCTTCCTCGGACATGCGGCTCATATCCCAGGGAGGGTTGAAGGTCAGATTGACTTCGACATGGTTGACACCCTCGACCGCGCTCACCGCGTTCTCGACCCATATCGGCATTTCGCCAGCAACAGGGCAACCCGCCGTCGTCAGCGTCATTTCGACCGTCACGTTCCGGTCATCATCCACATCGACCTTGTATATAAGGCCGAGTTCGTAAATATCGGCGGGGATTTCAGGGTCATGGACGGTTTTCAATGCCGCAATAATGTCCGAGCTTAACCGGTCGAGTTCGTGCTGGCTCAGCGCGGAGCCGGGTGCCGAGACAGGCTTTGCAGCCTCGATCGCCTCAACCGGATCGTCATCCTCCGGCGCCTTGTTGTCGAAATCCGTAAAGTCCTGATCCATAACGCCCACCTCAAGCAAAAAAGCTTTGTGCCTTCAACAGCGCTTCGGCCAGCGCGTCAACTTCCCGCCGTGTATTATAAAGACCGAAGGATGCCCGGCATGTCGATGTCACGCCGAAGCGGGCAAGAAGCGGCTCGGCGCAATGAGCGCCGGCCCGAACGGCCACCCCCGACCGGTCGAGAATCGTGGCGACATCGTGTGCATGAGCGCCCTTTACAGAGAACGCTACAATTGCCCCCTTATCCGGAGCGAGCCCGTAAATCTCGATGGAGTTCATAGCGCCCAGACGCTCCATGGCATAATCGCGCAAATCCGTCTCATGCGCCATGATCGCATCCTTGCCGATGCTCATCATGTAGGTCAGCGCCGCGCCAAGCCCCGCGGCCTGAACGATCGGCGGCGTTCCCGCTTCAAAGCGATAAGGCGGCGCGCCGTAGGTCACGCCATCCTCGGCAACGGTTTCGATCATCTCGCCGCCGCCTAGAAAGGGCGGCATCGCCTCCAGATGTTCGCGCTTTCCGTAGAGGACGCCTATGCCCGAAGGACCATAAACCTTGTGGCCTGTGAAAACGTAAAAGTCGCAACCGATATCCTGCACATCGACATGCAGATGCACTGCGCTCTGGCTGCCGTCGATCAGCACGGGGACGCCCCTATCGTGGGCGATGC
>CAYVJO010000420.1:0-2504 GCA_964451735.1 uncultured Hyphomicrobiaceae bacterium
GCGCGACCTCGTCGCCCATCTGCCGGTGATGCTGACGCCGCGCTGGGTGCGCTCGAAATCTCCGCCCATTGCGCTTGAGGATCTGCTAGCGGATTTGCTTGCTGTTGCCGATATCGAGGCCGCGGCGGGGGGCGTCTTCGAGGTGGGCGGGCCGCAAATCCGCACTTATGAAGACATGATGAAGACGCTCGCGGTCAAGCTCGGCCGCCGTCCGCCAATCATCGTCCCCATTCCGCTTCTCACGCCGAAGCTTTCCAGCTATTGGCTCGCCTTCATTTCGGCGGTGCCGGTCAATGTGGCGCGCGCGCTTATCACCGGGCTGAAATACGATCTCAGCGCAGACGACGCGCCTTTGCGAACGCTGGTGCCGCGCCACCTAATGACGTTCGAGGCGAGCGTGGACCGCGTTTTCGAGATGGAGCGCGACATCGCTGCAACCGACCGCTGGCGTGTCGGCGCATTTGCGCTCCGCGCCGGACGTCATGATGTAAGTTTCTACTGCAAGAGCCTCAGGCGCGCGGCTCGCGGCCCCGCCTCGCCGGGCGAAGTCTGGCGTATCCTGTCTGGAATTGGCTCGAAGCGGCGGAGCTATTTCTTTTTGAACGGACTCTGGTTGCTCCGAGTCTGGCTCGACAGCAGGCTAGGAGGGAGAAGCGCGGGGCGGCGTTTGGATGATGTTGCTTTGGCCGTAGGTGAGGCATTCGATTTCTGGGAGGTGATCGCGCTTATCCCCCGCAGAAGGTTGACCCTGCGCTCGCATCTTGTTGCCCCGGGCGCGGGGGGACTGGAGTTCGACATCGAGGAATCACCTCACGGCGGCACAATCCTATCGGCGAGCATCAACTGGCATCCTGCGGGCTTTATCGGGCTGATCTACTGGTACGCGCTCTGGCCGGTCCATGCTTATGTCATGCGGGGAATGGTCACCGCTATTCTCCGCGAAGCACGCGCTGCGCAAGGATGACCTCACAGCGACGACGCAATCGCCTTGCGCAAGTCGGGCAGGCGGTATGTAAAGCCTTCCGATAAGAGTCTGGCCGGTATGACGCGCTGCCCGTCGAGAATCACGGTGGCGCCGTCACCGAGTAACCCTTGAATGACGAAGCCTGGCGCTGGCAGGTGAAAACGGCCGCCGACAGCCGCGCCAAGCTCGCGTGTGAAGTCGTCCATGCGCACGGGGTTCGGCCCGGTCGCGTTGTAGACGCCGTGCATCGTTTCCTCACTCAGCGCTTTCAGTATGACCCTGACCGTATCCTCCCGGTGGATCCAGGACAGCCACTGACGACCCGAACCAATCCGTCCGCCAATGAAGCGGCCGAAGGTTTTGATTACATCGCGGAACCGAGGCGTCATGTCGAGCACGACGCCATGCCGCAGGATCACCGTGCGCAGGCCAAGCAATTCGGCGGCTTTGGCTTCTGCTTCCCAGACCCGGCAGACGCCCGCAAGGTAGTCTTGCCCGGAATGAGCCGGGCTGGTCTCGTCGAATGTCGCCGTTTCACTGGACCCGTAATAGCGGGTGGCGGATGAACTCACCAGGACGCTGGGACGTTGCGACGCCTGCGAAATGGCCTCCACGATCCGGCGCGTGCCGATTTCCCGGCTCATCTTGATCTGGCTTTTGAAATCGTGTGTCCACCGCCCAGCGATCGGGGCGCCTGCCAGATGAACGACGCCATCGCATCCCTCCAGCGCACGCGCCCAGTCCCCTAACCGATACGGGTCGTATTGGACGATCTCAACGCCTGAATAGTGCCCTTTGGGGAAGACTGCGCGCGCCTGAGCGGCAGTTCGCGTGAGCGCGGCGACGCTGTGCCCTTCGCCCTGCAACAGCTTGACGAGGCGGCTGCCGATGAAGCCTGTTGCGCCTGTCACGGCAATTTTCATCGGCATACGGATGATCCTTTCGGGTTGAACGGAAACGACTCCGTGGGTCCGCCGATCTGTTGAATGACGGCGCTGATTATGTTTGCTATTTCTGTCAGTCTGTGAACCCGGTTGAAATATCTGCTATGACCTGGATCAAATCCGATTTGTCGGCACTATCATAAGGTAGTCAGGTGTTGAGATCATTTGACGGCTACCGGAACTTTTCCTGTAGGGCGAGCGGTTCGGCCATCGCCCATGCCTCGCCTGATGCGGTGTGGCGGATCGTGACGCAGATCGGCGGCGAGAACCGCTATTTCGTCCTAAATGCGCTGTGGACCATTCGGGAATGGCTCGACGCTGCGGTCGGCGGCCCCGGATTGCAGCGCGGGCGTACTCGCCACGGTGATTTGCGCCCCGGCGATAAGCTCGATAGCTGGGACGTGCTCATCGCCGAGCCTGGCCAGTGCCTTGCGCTTGGCTTCAACATGAGGGCTCCTGGCCAAGGTGTGCTCGAATTTCTGATCACGCCGAAAAGCCATGATCGCATCCGGCTGACGGCAATGGCGTACTGGAAGCCCGACGGGCTGGCGGGTGTCATTTACTGGCGCGCCATGCAGCCTGCCCACCTCATCCTC
>CAYVJO010000420.1:2514-3102 GCA_964451735.1 uncultured Hyphomicrobiaceae bacterium
ACCGGCTCACACGCGAGATCTGCCGCCGCGCGGAGAATACTCATTCCATTCAGCCTGAGAATTCATTGGCGCATGACAAGGCGACTGTTCACGATCATGCCTGACAGGCGGCGGCTTCTGGCATTTCGAGCGCATTCAACACAAGTGAAAAAGCCGATCACAGAGACTTCTGAGTCCGAGTATGACGATATGAGCGCGGTCAACGCCAAAAGCGCCTTTTTCTTCATGAAGGAAGCGCGCAAGCACCTTAACGACAACGGCAAACTTGTGACGCTCGTTACCTCGCTGCCCGGCGCCTTCACGCCATTCTATTCGAGCTGTGCCGGCACCAAGGCGCCTTTGCCGGTGAGGCCGCTGCAATAATCATCGAACTAACAGCGAAGGAACAAGCAGCGATAACACTGCCGTTTTGCAGCGCAGCCATGCCGTTAAGGAAGACCGCGTCCGGGGCAGGGTAGAATACGTTTTTGCCGTAGCCGACGATCGTTGCTTTGGCGCTTCACGAAGCGAGCCTGCGCAGCAAGAGCCCGGCGGCAACGCCTGCGAAGCTGGCTGTAAGAAACACCCAGCCAGCCATAGCTCCTGCGT
>CAYVJO010000421.1:0-3083 GCA_964451735.1 uncultured Hyphomicrobiaceae bacterium
ATAGACCTCCCACCCGCGCGAGAAGGCGCGAGCGAAGATGAAGGCGAGCGGTGCGGCGATGATGATCAACGTGAGCAGCACGGCAAGGCTGACCAGGAGACGTTCGCCGCCACGGCTTTGTCCCGGCAGACGCGGCAGGGTCATCGTGCAGCCTCATGGTAGCGGTTGGCCCAAAACTGCAACAGATTCGAAGCCAGCAGCAGCACCAATGCAAATGCCAGAAGCACCAGCGCGATAGCGGCAGCACCGTTGTAATCGAACTCCTCCAGCCGGATGAAGGCCAGAAGCGCGGCGATCTCGGTGCGGAACGGCAAGTTCCCGGCAATGAAGACGACGGCGCCAAACTCGCCCAATGAACGCGCGAAGGCCGTGGTGCAGCCAGCGAGCCAAGCGGGGAGGATAGCGGGGAACACAACGCGAGCGAAGATCGTCCAGGGCCGCGCGCCCAGCGTCGCCGCCGCTTGTTCAAGCGCGGGGTCGAGATCTTCCAGCACAGGCTGCACGGTGCGCACCACGAAGGGGATGGATGTGAAGGCCATGGCGATCGCGATGCCCCAAATCGTGTAAACGACCTGAAAGCCCGCCGCGTCCAGGGCCGGGCCAAACCAGCCATTGGCGGAGTAAAGCGCCGTCAGCGACAAGCCCGCAACCGCTGTCGGCAAAGCGAACGGCACGTCCATAAGTGCATCGAGCATCCGCTTGCCGGGAAACTCATAGCGAACGAGCACCCAGGCCATTAGCAGCCCGTAGAGCGCGTTGACCACGGTGGCGATGGTTGCAGCCGTTAGCGTAATCTGGAAGGCCGCCACCGCTCGGGGGCTAGAAACGATGCGCCAGAACTCACCGGGCCCGATTTCGGCTCCTTTCAGGATAAGCGCAATGACGGGGATCATGACGATCAAAGTAAGATAGAGCAGCGTCGTGCCAAGGCTCAGCGTAAACCCTGGCAAGACGCGTTTGGCGCGGATGGGCGGCGCAGCTACTGTCATCGCTGCGTCAGCGTTTGACAAAGACCTGATCGAGGATTGCGCCGTCGGCCAGATGCTCTTTACTTACGGCCGCCCAGCCACCGAAGACCTTGTCCACCGTCACCAGGTCTACTTTGGGAAGGCTGTCTGCAAATTCGGCTGCCACGGATTCGTCTGTCACGCGGTAGAAATTCTTGGCCAGAATGCGCTGTGCTTCTGGGGTGTAGAGCCATTCGAGATAAGCCTTCGCGACCTCGGTGGAGCCATTACGCTCGGCATTCACGGCGACCACGGCCACAGGAAATGCGGCGAAGAGGCTTTGTGTGGGCGTCACGCGCTCGAATCCCTGAGCTGCATAGGCGGCTGCGATCCCGCCTGTTTCGGCCTCGAATGTCACAAGCACATCGCCGATGTTGCGTTCGGCGAAAGTCTGGGTGGACGCGCGGCCGCCAGTGTCGAACACGGGCACAGAGGACAGGATCGAATTCACGAATGCCTGCGTCGCCGCTTGGTCGCCGCCGAACTTCTTCAGCCCGTAAGCATAGGCTGCGAGATAGGTGTAGCGTGCATTGCCGCTGGTTTTGGGGTTGGGGAAAACGGGCGCCACATCATCGCGCGCGAGGTCGTCCCAATCGCGGATGTTCTTGGGGTTGCCGGTCCGCACCAGGAAGGCAGGCAGCGAGTAATATGGCGAGCCGCCGTTCGGCAGAAGTTCGCGCCAGTTCGCAGGGACAAGGCCCCCTTTGACCAAGACATCGATATCGGTTTCCTGATTGAAAGTCACGACATCGGCCTGCAACCCTTCCAGGATTGCCCGCGCCTGCCGGGACGATCCGCCATGGCTTTGGTCGATGGTCACGGTTCGGCCCTTCGTCGCCTGCCAATGGGCAGCGAAAACGGGGTTTAGCGCTTCGAACAGTTCGCGAGAAACGTCGTAGCTGACATTCAGAAGCCGGTCCTGTGCGGCTGCGGGGGCGACGGCGAGAACGAGCGCCATTGCTACAGTTCGAAAGATGGGAAGTTTCATCGGAAGGTCTCCAGTTGGACGGGTTTCAGTTGAGGTTGCGATGTGGCGCGCTGCTCGCGCCGCTCAGTCGGGAAGAGCGTTCCAGCCTCGATCGTCAGACGGACAGACGCGCCTGGCGTCAACGCCTCGGCTTTCGCCGCGCGGCGAAGGACGTCTGCTTCAGCCTCGCCTATTTCCGGGTGACGCAGAAGCAGCCGCAGACGGGCGCCGTTGCTTGCGCGGGTTACGATCCGCCATGGCGCATCCGGGTCCAGGATCGGCGCGATGTCTTCCGGGCGCACGAACAAGCGGGCCGCACCGTCGGGCAGCGCTCGCCGCGTCAGGGCGGTCAAGTCCAGACCCTCGCCATAGGCGCGTCCTGCATGCAAGGCGACCTCCAGTTCCACCGTTGCGCCCATGAAGCGCGCGACAAACGGGGTGGCCGGATGATCATGGATCGTATCGGCATTGCCGATCTGTTCGATCCGCCCCTCGCCCATGACTACCACGCGGTCGGCCAGTTCGAACGCCTCCTCCTGGTCATGGGTCACGAAAATTGTTGTCGAACCGGTTGCCTCGTGAACGGTGCGCAGCCAGCGTCGCAAGTCGCGCCTAATCCTAGCGTCGAGCGCGCCGAACGGTTCGTCGAGCAAGAGCACCTTGGGTTCGATAGCCAGCGCCCGCCCGAGCGCGACCCGCTGCCGCTGCCCGCCAGAAAGTTGAGTGGGATAGCGGCTGGCCAGATATCCAATCTGGAGAAAGGCCATAAGTTCCTCGACCTTCGCCGCTATAACGGACTTGCCCGGACGTTCCGCACGGGGCCGTACGGCCAGTCCAAAGGCAATATTATCGCGCACATTCATATGCGGGAATAACGCATAATGCTGAAATACGAACCCGATTCGTCGATTCTGTGCGGCCAGCAAAAGCCAGTCCTCTCCGTCCACGTCCAACCGTCCCGCGTCGGGCCATTCGAGCCCGGCGATGATCTTCAGAAGCGTCGTCTTGCCCGACCCGGAAGGTCCGAGCAGTGAAACCAGTTCACCCTTTTCCACGCCAAGGTCGATACCGCGCAGGACTTCCGTCTGACCGAACCGTTTTGTCAGGCC
>CAYVJO010000422.1:0-3036 GCA_964451735.1 uncultured Hyphomicrobiaceae bacterium
TGACAGCGGACGGCCGCTCTATGCAGCGGTGCCGGGCGGAGAGGTGCAGCGGGAAATGGCCTTCCGAGCCGGCGTCAATATCGTCATGTACGCCTTGACAGGCAATTACAAGGCGGATCAGGTTCATGTTCCCGCGCTCCTTGAGCGGCTCGGGCAGTAAAGGCAAGGTATGACCTGGACCCTGGAGTTTCTACCCTTTCTGCCGGTTCCCTACCTTGCCGGCGCAGCGCTTGTCGCCTCGCTCATCGCCATCATTCTGCTTTGGCGCAGACGGCGAGGCGCACTCTTCCGTATCGCGGTCCTCGCCCTCCTTATCGCCGCGCTCACCAATCCCAATCTCAAGCAGGAAGAGCGCGAACCCTTATCGAACATCGCGGTCGTGGTGATCGATCAGAGCGCGAGCCAACGCATCTCGGACCGTGAGCTACGTACAGCCGCCATACGTGCGCAGCTTGCCGAGCGTTTCGGCTCCCTCGACAATATGGAAATCCGTTGGGTCTCAAGTTCAGGCGGCTCCAGCTCGGCCGCGGAAGAGACAACGCTTTTCGCCGATCTGAACCAAGCGCTGTCAGACGTTCCTGCTGAAAGGCTAGCCGGCGTCGTCATGATTACCGACGGGCAAATTCATGATGTGCCCGCCGAGATCGGCAAGCTCGGCTTTGATGCGCCGGTCCACGCATTCATCGTCGGCGCGCCCGATGAGTTCGATAATCGGCTCGAAGTGATCTCCGCGCCGCGCTTCGGCCTTGTCGGCAGCGAACAGCCGGTGGAGCTACGCGCGGTCACCAGCCGCACCGGCGGCGCAGGACGGCCTGCCACGCTGACGGTTCGGCGCGCCGACCAGTCTGAGGAAACGCTGACTGTCGCATTCGGCGAGGTTGTCCGGCTGCCTTTCCCGTTCCCCCATGCCGGAACGATGCTCATGGAGATCGAACTGGCTGGCGAGGATGGTGAGTTGACGCTCGCGAATAATCGCGTCGCCCTTCAAGCTGAGGGGGTGCGCGAAAATCTTCGTGTGCTCCTGGTGTCTGGCGAGCCTCATGCGGGCGAGCGGACATGGCGCAACCTGCTGCGTTCTGACGCATCCGTCGATCTTGTACATTTTACCATTTTGCGCCCGCCCGAGAAACAGGATGGCACTCCGATCAATCAGCTCTCGCTGATTGCTTTCCCAACACGCGAATTGTTTTCGGAAAAGCTGTCCGAGTTCGATCTTGTCATTTTCGACCGCTACCAGCGTCGCGGCGTTCTTCCTCTAATCTATCTCGACAATGTCGCGCGATATGTCGAACAGGGCGGTGCGGTCCTTGTCGCGGCCGGCTCGGACTATGCCTCCGATGTCAGTCTTTTCCGCACGCCGCTTGGCGACATACTGCCCGCCCAGCCGACCGGGCGCGTCATCGAAGGCGCATTCAAACCGCTCGTGACTGAAATCGGCGCTCGTCATCCAGTGACGGCGCGCCTGCAGGGCGGCAACGAGACGGCCGAAGCCAAGCCGCTCTGGGGACGCTGGTTCCGCCTGGTCGATACGGCCGTGCGCGAGGGGACGGTGGTAATGGGTGGGCCGGATCAGAAACCACTGTTGATTTTATCGCGGCGCGGCGAAGGGCGCGTTGCAACCCTTCTGTCCGATCATGTCTGGCTTTGGGCGCGCGGCTATGAGGGGGGCGGTCCCCACTCCGATCTCCTGCGCCGCCTCTCGCACTGGCTGATGAAAGAACCTGATCTTGAGGAGGAATATCTGCGGGCGAGCGCCGACCGTCAGGGTATCCTGATCGAAAGGCGCAGCATGAAGGACGAGGTTGGTGAAGCGATCGTGACAACGCCGACCGACAAGAACATCGCTGTACCTTTGGAGCCGGCAGGACCTGGCTTGTGGCAAGGCAGGCTTGAGGTGACAGAGCCCGGTTTGCACAAGATCAACATGGACGAGTTGTCAGCGGTTGCGCTGGTGGGAGCAGCCAATAGCCGAGAGTTTTCCAAGGTCGCCGCAACAAACGAACCGCTCGAACCTATCGCTCAGGCTACAGGCGGTGGCCAGTTCTGGATGGGCGGCACGAATGGAGCCGCTCCGCGGGATATGCCGCGCCTGGTGACGCTCGCTTCGGCGACACGCTATCACGGGCAAAACTGGCTCGGGCTTAAGGACCGGGAAGCCTATATCGTCAAGGGCGTGCAATATACGCCGGTTCTGGCGGGTTTTCTTGCCCTCGCCCTGTTCGTCGGATTGATCATGCTGACCTGGTTCCGCGAGAGCCGCTGACCAGGCACTTCAATACGCGACGCTCAAGCAAAACCGCTCGCTATAAGATCGGACCGAAAAGTGTGAAGCGGTTTGCAGATCAAATCCGATAATGAAACAAATGGCTAGAATGTCACGGCCGATTCCGATCAAACGCCCGGCGCACAAGGCGTAATCCGCAAAATTGGAAACCGGTTTTGCGAAAAGATTACGCCAAAACATAAAGTCTGAGCACGGTTCTCATTCCATCATAGCAGAGCAGGTCTAGGGGAGCGATTGCGTTGTATTGGCAAGGTATTTTCTGTTAATCCACGGCACACACAAACCTTCGCACCGATATGCTTATCCGTTTAAAATGGTAGATTTCGTGGTCGATTCCTTCGATAAATGTAGTGCGAGCTGATGCCCGCCGCGGTGATTTGGGAAGCCACTTTGCGCCGCGACACCAAACGCTAAGGTGCCACGATGATCGTGGTCTCCAGCTAAAGGAGATGCCGATGAAATACCTTTACTGTCACGATGAGCTGTACGCGGGATATTTCCGCCCCGCAATGTGTTGTTGTTGATCAGGACACAGCTACACCCTAGGTCTCAACATACTCAGCCGGTCACCGGCCAAGGACAGCAAATATGTCAGAAGGTTATTCTATTGAAGTTGCCGGCGAACTCGTCGGCATAGTCGTGCGAGGCGACGATGAGCGGGTCTTCCGTTTTCATTCAGCCATCAAGGATTACAGGCTCCTTGATGGACAACGTTTCGCAAAACCGCAGGCAGCCGAACGGGCCGCCTGGGA
>CAYVJO010000423.1:0-549 GCA_964451735.1 uncultured Hyphomicrobiaceae bacterium
TTGGCGACAAAGTCGAGGTCTTCGACTTCGAGAAATATAATTTTGTTACCCCGATCATGCGGCCTGATGCGATGGATAGAGGCGAATTGCTCAATGGCGTCATGAAAAACTACCGCCGCTTTTACATGAAAAAAGCGTTGTTCCATTATCCGTGGCGGGGAACGGGCTTCCGCCGGCGTTATCTGCTCGGATGCCTGAGGGCATTCCTCAAGGCAGGCTTCGAGCGCAAATTCTACGATCTAGGCAAGGTCGGCTATTGGGGGCCGCAATCGAAGAAGAAGGTGGACTTCCATTTCGATGAGTCGCGCAGGATTGCGCCCGCCCAGCTTGCCGATTGGGAAGCGAATGCCGAGCGCAGCCGCAAGATGAAGGCGGCGATGAGCAAGGTGAAGGCGTGCGGCGGCGGAGATCAGCAGCTTGCGGAGAATGAAGTCCGGATACAATGACGGCAGTGCCTAAAGCAGTGGGCCACTCCGGCCGCATCGGTCCGAATGCGATCATCCAGGTGGGGGCCGCTTTGCGCGATCTCGCGGGCGCGAGCAAAACGGG
>CAYVJO010000423.1:559-3034 GCA_964451735.1 uncultured Hyphomicrobiaceae bacterium
TACTGCCTATTCCAACCTCCAACCATCGCGTATGGTTCATGAGGACGAAGTCGCGGCCTTGCAGCGCGCGGTTCGCGCCAGCCTGTCCCCGTCCGAGGCGGAAGCCGTCTTACGGGATGCCGGCTTGCGAACAGGGGAATATCTGCTCGCCAACCGTATTCCCTATGCTGCGCAGGCCGTATTGAAAGCACTGCCTGCCTCGGTTGCGAGCTATGCGCTTCTGGCAGCGATCCGCCATCATGCCTGGACATTTGCCGGAAGCGGGACGTTCTCGTCGCAGGCAGGCAATCCGGCGGTGGTGGAAATCCAGAGTTGTCCGCTCTGTCGTGGGGAGACAGCGGACACTCCACTATGCGGATATTACGCCGCTGTTTTCGAGCGTTTGTTCCAAGAGCTTGTATCACGGCGCGCAACAACCGCCGAAATCGCTTGCGAGGCGATGGGCGATCCCGCTTGCCGTTTCGAGACCGGCTGGTAGCGTTTTGATCCGCCTCAAGGAAGCCGAGAGCAGCGCAAGCTATAGCAATTTCCGCTCAAGTGTTTGCCGGTTGAGCGTGAGACTTTGCGGTCAAAAAAGGGATTTGTGTCGTTTCGGACCTTGTCGGATTGGGAACGATTCTAGGAAACAGATGCTTGGAGGCGTCATGAACGAGGCGATTGCGAAATATCTGAATGCGCGGGTGCCTCGATATACAAGTTATCCGACCGCGCCGCATTTCACGCCCGCTATCGGCGAGAGCCAGGTCAGGCAGTGGCTGAGCGTAATGCCAGCCGATGAGAGGCTTTCCCTTTATCTGCATGTGCCATTCTGCAAGAAGATGTGCTGGTATTGCGGTTGCAACATGAAACTTGCCGCGCGCTATGAGCCCGTCGCTGCATATGCCGCAAGGCTGATTGAGGAAATCCATCTAACCGCCGACGCTTTGTCCGCGCGCCACAAGGTCGGCCACATCCATTGGGGCGGGGGCACGCCAACCGTACTTGCGCCCGCAGATTTCGTGCGCATAGATAACGCACTACGCGCCCGTTTCGACATTCTGGCCGATGCTGAGATCGCGGTCGAGATCGACCCCCGCACGCTGACTTTGGAAACAGTCGGGGCGCTGCATTCGATGGGCTGCAATCGCGCCAGCCTCGGCGTGCAGGAATTTGACGCGCGCGTCCAGGAGGCGATCAACCGCATCCAGCCTTTCGAGACCGTGGAGCGTGTCAGCGGCTGGCTGCGCGAGCATGGCGTGTCGGCGCTGAATTTCGATCTGATCTATGGCTTGCCCCACCAAAGCGGGGCCGCGCTCGCCGAGACGGTAAAGCGCGCCTTATCGCTACGCCCGAACCGTATTGCTTTATTCGGTTATGCCCATGTGCCCTGGATGGCTAAGAACCAGCGCATGATCGAGGAGGCGGCCCTGCCGAGCGCGCAAGAGCGGTTCCAGATGTCCGAAGCGGCGGGGGATCTGATCGAGAGCCTCGGCTACCGGCGGATCGGCATCGACCATTTCGCTCTGCCTGAGGACAGTCTCGCCCGCGCGGCTGGGGGCGGTCGCCTGCACCGGAATTTTCAGGGCTACACGACCGACGACGCCAGCGCTCTGATCGGCTTCGGTGCGAGTGCGATTTCTGCTCTCCCACAGGGCTATGCGCAGAATATCGCCGAAACTGGCGCCTATATGCGCGCGGTTGGCGAAGGGCGTCTGCCGGTCGCCAAAGGAGTATGCTTGAGTGGGGAGGATAAGCTTCGCCGCGCGGTCATCGAGCGGCTCATGTGTGATTTCGCGGCCGATCTGCCCGAGATTTGCGCGCGCTTTGACAAACCTGTACACAGTCTGGACGCCGCGCTGGATAGGATGGAGCCGCTCATTGCCGAAGGGCTTGCCGAAAAAAACAGACGGCGCATTACGATCCCGCCGCATGGGCGCCCCCTCGCTCGTGTGATCGCCTCGGCTTTCGATGCTTATCTCGACGCCAGCCATGACGCCGCGCCCAAGCGTCACGCCTCTTTATAAAGCTGGCGCATGACGGGATAATCTGCGCGCGGGCTGCCTAGATCACGTTTGCAGCGGCCGCCAAAGCTTGCGGCAAAGCCTCACGAAAGGCTTCCAATTCGTGCGCCCGGGCAGCCGTGACGCGAATGCAGCGGTTCTGCGGCGCAGCGAAAGGCATGCGCACGAAAATGCCCTGTCTCGTCAGTTCGGTAACGACTGCTCTTGCGAAGACGCCGTCACGCCCGCAATCGATTGCGACGAAGTTCGCCGCGCTCGGCAATGCAGCAAGACCGTTCGCGGCGGCGATGGCGGCGATCTCATGTCTTGCTTCTTGCACCCGGAGCTGCACCTGTTCCAGGTAAGCTGCGTCACGCAGCGCTGCCAAAGCGCCAGCTTGAGCGATGCGGTTGACGCCAAAATGGTTGCGGACTTTGTCAAAGGCGCGCGCCAGGCGCTCATGCGCGATCCCGTAGCCGATCCTCGCGCCGGCCAT
>CAYVJO010000424.1:0-3032 GCA_964451735.1 uncultured Hyphomicrobiaceae bacterium
CTGTGCTTCGCCCCGACGCGGTCGGGCAAGGGCGTCGGCCTGGTGGTGCCGTCGCTCTAGACCTGGCCCGGCTCGGCCATCGTCCACGACATCAAGGGCGAGATCTGACAGCTCACCGCGGGCTTCCGCGCAGGGCACGGCCGTGTGCTGCTGTTCGATCCGACCAACGCGAAGTCCGCCGTAGAATATCCGCAGAATGATGACCTGCTCGTCCTCGACGGTAAAAGCGATTGTGATGCGATGCTCGAAGCCGACAATCCGCAGGCCCGGCCGGACATCCTCGCGCAGATGGCCGCGCTCCGAGGCGATATCAAAGCCCTGAATATGGGTTTCGAGCCGCTCGATATAGGAAAGGGCGACGGCCGGACTCGCCGCCTCGGCGATCCATTCGTAAAGCCGGATCAGATCGTCCCGCGCCTCATCCGAAATCCCGACGGCGCGGGGCTTCACGAGTTTTCTTTTGCTGCATGGCGCGCGCGGATTTCATCGAAGACGGCGCTCGCCGGACGGGTTTTGCTCTTTCCCGACTTGACCGCGTCATAGGCGGACGCGACCTCCTCGCGAAGCCACCGCTCAATCGCCTCATCGCGTTCCTGCAATGCGCGCAAGCCCGCCCGCACGACTTCGCTGCCGCTGGCGTAGCTGCCGGATTTCACCTTGGCGTCGATGAACGCAGCATGCTCCTGCGGCAGGCTGAATGTTCGTTTTTCAGTTGTTGACATGGCGCACCTCCTTTCCACCATCAGTATACCATTCGGTATGATAAAATCATACCGTTTTCAGTGGATGGCAAGGATGCATTCCGGCCGGAAGCCGCTTCACATTGCCATCACTCCGGATTTTCATGTTCTACAACAATGGCTTACGCCTCATATAAGCTTTCAGCCTGCCTGGCTTTGGTAATCGCCTGCCGGACGTCGGTAACTGTCCAGATGGAGGCCCAGAGCACAGTCCGCTCGTGCGTGTACTGACCGATCCGAAGCGATGCGAGACAGCATCCGGCGCCGATGACGGCCAGCCCGACACAGACAAGCAGAACCTGCTCATGCCGGTACAGCAGATCACCAAAACGGCCGGCAAACAGCGCCAGTCCGCCGCCCGCCAGTCCGGCAATCTGTAGCGGCTCGCGGCCGACCTGTACCGACTGGATCGGAGCGAGCGCTTCATGCTTGTAACGGGTTGTCAGAAGCCGGCCCGTGACCCTGATGCCCCGATCATTCTGATAATAGACGGTTTCGTTCGCCGGGCGATGCATCGGCTCATCCTTTCTGCCAGGGCAGCGCGCCGCACACGCCCGATTGCAGGGATGCGATCACCGCGCGGTCCAGTGTCCGGACAGCGGCCGGCGCATGGGTGCGCAGGCTGGCCACATGCAGCGTCATGGCGAGATGGACCTCGGCGAAGGCCTTATCGACCGCGCAAGAGCAGAGCGACCGGCCCTCGATGCCGGACACACGTAAATCACCGGCGTGTCCGGCTCCAGAACGCTGCCGCATGACCTCGATCATGTCCTGAACATAGGGGATCTGGCCCAGCCCCATCCGATCATACAGAGCGATCAGCGTTTCCAGCTCTCGGCGTTACTGATCACGCGGACCCGATGCCGTCACCTGCGCCTCGCGCAAAAACGCCTCTCATTGCGGGATCAGCATCTTGTCCGCCATCCGGCCTTCGACCAGCGGCTGAAGCCACAAGATGCAGACAAGGCCATAGAGCGCCGCTCCGGCCAGCAGCGCAGGCGGGAGGAACCTGAAGGGAAGATCAGTCATGAAGGCGTCCTTTACTGAAAACGGCAGTGGCTGGCGATCAGGGCGCGCGCGCTTTCATCCGTCAGATCGAACTGCGAAAGGGCGGACGGCGCGAAGGAGGGGACGGCTTTGACGCCGTCCCGCGAAACCTCGGCCAGTGGCAGCCGGGGAACGACGTTTCCCGATGTGCCGTGGTCCGACAGATAGCACCACTGCGATTGCATGCGGCGGTCGAGGCTCGATCCGTACTCAATGCCGGTGACGACGATCCGGCGGCCGTACTTCACTTCCGTGAACAGCACGAAGTTGCGCACTTCATCGCCGCGCCGTGGCGTCAGAACCTCGGAAACGCTGGTCAGAATTTTCTGCAAGACATCCGGTAGCGACCAGTCCACGCCCTTCAGAATATCGAAGGCAACGAGAAAAAAGCCGAAGGAGATAACGGCGGCTAGAGCGGCTGCCTGGGAGAAGGGGCGACGGGGGTGTTTCATTCCCGGCCTCCCTCTTCGTCTTCCGGCATTTCCCACCAGTCATCACGGCGGTGGAACTCGATTTCCCTGATCGGCCGAGATAGCAAGAGACCGTTTTCCTGGCCGAGCCTTTTAGCTGGGCCTGCGCCTCCAGAAGTTCCCTGACGGTCCAGTGATGGCGCGGATCGCCATCCTCATCGGCGTCGCGGCGGCGCAGTACGGCGAGAATGAGCAGCAGAAGCGGCAGCAGATCGAGCGCAACCGCCGTCGCGATGGCCGGAATGATGGAGTGCCAGTAGAGCAGAATGGCGAGCATGACATTGGGACGCTCGGCGGATAGCGGAGAGGCCAGCGTGACGCCCATCGCAGCCGCCGCCCCGGCGATCTCATCGGCCTGTTTTTGCAGGCCCGCCAGCACGTTGGCGATGGCCTGGTGTTGTGCGTCCGATTTGATCGAGGTTGGCACCACAATGCCGGAGGTGAGACCGCTCGTGCTGCGCCGGATCAGGGACAGGACATCCTGATTGCCGATTTCGGCGACCGTTTCATTGAGGCAATCCACACCGGCCGCGACCGCAGCGCCTTGCGCTTCGATCAAGCTGTCCTTGGTAACGACGGCGCGCAGTTCGCCGAGACAGGTCTGGCCTTTCTCCTTAAGGCGTCCTATGGTCGCCTCCGCCGCCTTCATGGCCTCGGACGCGGCATCGACCTTTGCCTTGATCTGGCGCAGCGTCTCGGCGACGCTGCCCTTGCCGGAAATGCCGGAGATGTTTCCGGACTGCGTTTCGCCGTCGATACTGCCCTGGACGCTTGC
>CAYVJO010000425.1:0-3028 GCA_964451735.1 uncultured Hyphomicrobiaceae bacterium
CCGTTGATCATCAGTCCAGAGGACGGGCATGGCGCCAGGAAGCTGAAGTCATAAAGATTGGCTGGCGGCGCGACCGCTATGAAGCCATCGATCTCGGGACGCCGCATCAAAAGCTGCATGGCGATCCAAGAGCCGAAGGAAGCGCCCGCAATCCAGCAGGAACGGGCGTCGGGATTGTAGGTTTGCAGCCAGTCGAGAGCCGTGGCCGCGTCCTGAAGTTCGCCGGGGCCGTTATCGAACGGGCCCTGACTGCGCCCCACGCCCCTGAAATTGAAGCGAAGCACCGAGAATCCGCGTTGAGCGAATGCGTAATAAAGCTGGTAGACAATCTGGTTATTCATTGTGCCGCCGAATTGCGGATGCGGATGCAAGATCACAGCCACAGGGGCGAAATTCGAGGCTTCGTGGTGATAGCGGGCTTCGAGACGGCCAGCAGGGCCGTTTATGATTACTTCTGGCATAGCAGTCACTTTGTTATGAGGAAGAGCAAGGGCGTTTACAGGTGTCGTGCGGGAATACGGTCCGCGATATTTGCGCTTTGCCTGCGAAAAAGGGACAACGTAAAACTTGACTTCTCCTGTCGGGTTTTCTATACAAACAGCTAAGTTTAGAATTGTTCAAAAGACTGTCGTCGCGTTAAAGGTTATGCTGTGTCTTAGCACACTTGCCCCAATCGGCTGCAAGTCCAATCGACGGAAGAACGAACAGAAGGGCTGCCCTGCCATGCAACTCAGCACGAAAGGACGATACGCCGTCATGGCGATGGTCGATCTGGCGGAGAATGCCTATGACGCGTCCTTGCCGCTTGCCGTGATCGCCGAACGTCAGCGCATTTCAACCTCATATCTGGAACAATTGTTTTTAAAATTGCGCCGCTCCAATCTGGTAATGGCAACGCGCGGTGTCAAAGGCGGCTATCGGCTTGCGAGAAAGCCGTCCGATATTTCGATTGCCGAAATCATGGAGGCCGCCGAAGAGCAGGTTCGCATGAACAGATGCTCGGCGGAGGGAGGGGATTTATGTTTGGGCGAGAAACGTTGCACAACGCATGGCCTCTGGAAGGCATTGGGCGATCACATCAGCGATTTTCTGGACGATGTCAGCTTGCAGGATGTTCTTGACGGCAGGTTTTCTGGTCATTTGGCAAAACCGGCCGCAGGACAGCAGGCCGGGCAGTGCGCATTGGCGGAATAACATGATCAGGATCTATCTCGATCATAATGCGACATCGCCACTAAGGCCCGAGGCTCGGGAAGCCGTGCTTGCTACCATGGACATTTTTGGCAATGCGTCGTCGGTCCATTCAGAGGGGCGATTAGCGAGCGCCGTGATTGAACAGGCGCGGGACAGGGTGGCGGACCGCATAAGCTGCGCGCCGCGTCAAATCGTCTTTACGAGCGGCGGTACGGAAGCCAACGCTATGGCGCTTTCGCCGGAATGGCTTGGCGCGAACGGCATGGCCGGATTGTTCGTCTCGGCTATCGAACACTCCTCGGTCATGCAAGGCGGTCGGTTCCCCAAGGAGAGCATTCGGCATTTGCGTGTCGATGCAAGGGGCATTGTCGATATCGAAGACGCGGGCCGGACGTTCGAGCAGTGGCGGCAGACTACGAACGCCGCGCCGTTCCTGGTCTCTGTAATGCTGGCGAATAATGAGACCGGCGCGATACAGCCCGTGGCCGAAATCGCAGCTCTGGCGCATGAATTCGGCGGATTGGTTCACAGCGACGCAGTACAGGCTTTCGGCAAGATGCCGGTTGAAACCAGCGCGCTTGGTATCGATCTACTAACGATAGCAGTTCACAAAATCGGCGGACCAAAAGGCGTTGGCGCTCTTGCCGTTCTTCGCGAGGATTTGCCCGTAGCGGCGCTGCTAAAAGGCGGCGGACAAGAGCGTGGCTATCGCGCCGGAACAGAGAATATTGCCGTTATCGCCGGTTTCGGCGCTGTCGCGGCTACGAACTCCCCTTCTTGGGATGCCGTCGAGGCAATTCGCGATCGCCTTGAGCGAGCCGCCGCGCAGATCGCACCAGACTTGCATGTTTTCAGCCTGGACGCCACGCGTTTGCCCAATACAAGCTGTTTCGCAGTTGCAGGCATGGATGCCGAAGCGGTGTTGATCGGGCTGGATCTTGCAGGTGTTGCGGTGAGCGCCGGGTCTGCCTGCTCATCGGGAAAAGTCGCACGAAGCCATGTTCTCGATGCGATGGGCGCGCCGCATGAACTCAGCTCGGCTGCGATCCGCGTAAGCCTTGGCTGGACAACGCGCGATGAGGACGTGGAACGGTTTGCCGCCGCCTGGCGCAGCGTTTACGGCAGATTTGCCGAGCGCCGCCGCGCGGCATGAAACGAATAATTAGCTGTCCGGTTTTGGGTCAGCCAAGACCGTTATGGAGGTAGCCTGTGTCAATTGACGTTGAAACGATAGAGCGCGTCAAGGAAATCGAAGTTGATAAGTATAAGTACGGATTCACGACGGAAATCGAGTCCGTGCGTGCCCCCAAGGGCCTCAATGAGGATACTGTTCGCTTCATCTCGGCCAAAAAGGACGAGCCTGATTGGTTACTGGATTGGCGGCTCTCGGCCTATCGTCGGTGGGTCAATATGACTGAGCCGACCTGGGCGAAGGTGCATTATCCGAAGATCGATTTTCAGGACCTTTATTATTATTCCGCGCCAAAATCGACCGAAGGCTCCAAAAGCCTCGACGATGTCGATCCTGAGCTTTTGCGCACCTACGCGCGTCTTGGCATCCCGCTGAAAGAGCAGGAGTTGCTGGCGGGCGTTAAGGGTGCGCGCGTCGCGGTAGACGCAGTGTTCGACAGTGTCTCGGTTGTGACGACCTTCAAGAAGGAGTTGGCGAAAGCTGGCGTCATATTCTGCTCCATTTCGGAAGCGGCGCGTGAGCATCCAGAGCTTGTGCGTAAATATCTGGGGTCGGTCGTTCCGATCACCGACAATTACTATGCGACGCTCAACTCTGCTGTCTATTCCGATGGCTCGTTCGTCTACATACCTGAAGGCGTGC
>CAYVJO010000426.1:0-3023 GCA_964451735.1 uncultured Hyphomicrobiaceae bacterium
GCATGAACTTCTTCATGGAGGTCGCCAAGATGCGCGCCGCGCGTATGCTCTGGGCAAAACTCATGAAGGACATGGGCGCTAAGGACCCGAAATCCATGTCTCTGCGCGCCCATTGCCAGACCTCCGGCTGGAGCCTGACAGCGCAAGATGTCTATAATAATGTGATCCGCACCTGCATCGAGGCGATGGCCGCCACGCATGGCGGCACGCAGTCCTTGCACACAAATGCGCTTGATGAGGCGCTCGCCTTGCCGACCGATTTCTCCGCACGTATTGCACGCAACACCCAGCTTTTCATAGCGCAGGAAACAGGCGCCACCCGCGTCATCGATCCGTGGGGCGGCAGTTATTATATCGAGCGGCTGACTTTCGAACTGGCGCAAAAGGCTTGGGGACATATACAGGAGGTCGAAAAACTCGGCGGGATGTCCAAGGCGATCGACGCCGGCCTGCCGAAAATGCGCATCGAAGAGGCAGCGGCGCGGACGCAGGCACGGATCGACAGTGGCGCCCAGACCATTGTCGGCGTCAATAAATATAAGCCTGAAACAGATCGGCCAGTTGAGGTTCTGGTCGTCGATAATTCGGCGGTTCGTGAGAAACAGGTCGCCAAGCTCAAGCGGCTGCGCGCCGAGCGCAATAACGCCGACACGAAAGCTGCGCTTTCCGCGCTATCCGACGCGGCGGCGAGCGGGCAGGGCAACTTGCTCGATCTTGCAATAAAAGCCGCACGTGCCAAGGCAACAGTCGGGGAAATCTCCGATGCGCTTGAGCGGGTCTTCGGCCGGCACCGGATCGACACCCGCGCCGTTTCTGGCGTCTACCGGCAGGAGATGGGGACTATGAATGATGATGTGCGCCGTGTTCTGGCCATGACGGAAGCCTTCGAAGCCAATGATGGCCGTCGTCCGCGCATTCTGGTCGCCAAGGTCGGGCAGGATGGCCATGACAGAGGGCAGAAAGTCATCGCGTCCGCTTTCGCCGATCTCGGTTTCGACGTCGATATCGGGCCTCTTTTTGCTACGCCGTCTGAATGCGCGCGGCAGGCCGTTGAGAACGATGTGCACATTATCGGGGTCTCGACGCTTGCAGCGGGACATCTGACGCTCGTTCCCGATCTCATGGCAGAATTGGAAGCGCAAGGTCGGCCGGATATCATGATCGTGGTGGGAGGCGTCATTCCCCCGCGGGATTTCGAGGCACTATATGCCGCTGGAGCCAAGGCTATTTTTGGCCCCGGCACCGTTATCGCCGAGGCCGCGGCCGATCTGCTGAATAAGCTCAACGGCCAGCTTGGCTACCGCTCCCTCGAAGCGGCTGAATAAACGTAAATCTTTACGCTCCTTCGAAACAGCCTTGCTCTACAACCCGGAGCCGTGCGCCGCGATGAGGGGGAGCGTACCTGTCAGAACGCCAAGGCCCATATGCCGTCTTGTAAGAAAAAACACGATGACGCCAAAGCTGAAGGCGCCCAGCCGGATCGCGATGTTCACGTCGGCAAGAGCCCCGGGTGGAAACAGGATGATGCGAGAAATCAGCCCCGCCACAAGCGCCGTCGAAACTGCGCGAACCCATTGGATGACTGTTCCATCTTCCGACAGGCCCGACGATAGCGCAAAGCCGATGAAGCGCCAGATCGCTGTCGCCGCGACCCCTGCAACGAAAATGTAGACCAGGGGATGATCGATCGCGATCATAGGGGCTCACTCTCACTCTTCCGGCCGCGAGTAAAAAGAAAACTGAGCGACCCACCGAGCAGACCTGTCAAAAGCAAGTCGAGAGCCGGCAGGAAGATGTGAAATAGAGGTCCAAGGATCAGCCCAAGCAGTATCGGGGTAAGGGTTGCCGCCGAGCGTGCGCTCGCGAGCATCGAGAGTAAAAAATAAATGGGTGTTGTAAAAAGCAGTGCTGCTGAGATCGTTACGGGAACGCTCGAAGCCAGAATAAAGCCCAGCATGGCGCCGGATGCTGATACCCCAACCAGCAAGCCCGTGATACCAAGTGAGTATGCTGCCCGCAAATGCCTAGGTAAGCCGGGCAGACGCCGCATCATCTCCAGCCACATGGTCACAGCCACATAATAGACCAGGAGCAATTCCTGCCATTTGGGGACGCGCCGGTCGCGGATCATGGGACGAAGCGAAACCACCATCGGTAACAGGCGCACGCCGGTCGCAGCCACGGCGAGAGCTGCAGTCAATACGGATGCGCCCCGCGCCATCTCGTCCACAAGAACGACCTGTCCAGGCAGGGCGAAGATGAAAATCGACATGAATAGCGTTTCGAGCCAGGACAATCCGATCTGACTCGTCAAAGCACCAAAACCAATGAAAGTGGTGAAAAGTATGAAAGGAGGTATAAACGGGGTTTCGAGGACGCCCCGCAATGCGGCCATGCGGTGTGTCGCCTGAGCATGCCAAGGCGGCAGGTCAGCCGGCCCTGTTCCGCTTCCGTCCATGTGTCCGAACCGTGCTGAGCCGCGTCCCGATCATGCTTTGCGTAATGAGTTTGTTCGTGTCGTCATATTCATGTCAGTTTGACATTACGGAAAAATAGCCAGTTGGCAACATAACTACTAGTCATTACAAAGTGATATGACAAAACTTAGGGGCAAGAGCGATTGTTCCGTTTTCCGCTCTTCAATGGCGTGAAGGACAGCTACACAGATAGCACAGCTCCGTAACCCGGTCACAACGCTATGGTGCGAGTGGCACCTTTGGAACCAAGCTCGTGCGGCTGCCGCCCGGCTTTGATGGACCACTTCGGGGCGGTGCCAGCTTCTTGGGACCGCGTGAGCCGACTTTAGCGAGCGCTTTTTTCGGTTTTGCCTTCGGCGGCGGTCCTTCCTCGTCAGGCGTATCGTCACCATCATCGGACGGCTTCTTGGGCTTTTCGCGCGACTCCACAATCTGGAAAGCGAGCGATTTTTTGCCATCATACTTTTGTTCGACGACGACGCGGACCGTTCCGCCATTCTCTAACCGGCCGAAGAGCAATTCCTCGGCGAGCGGCTGCTTGATGTG
>CAYVJO010000427.1:0-3005 GCA_964451735.1 uncultured Hyphomicrobiaceae bacterium
CCGCGCTGATCTCCGAACTCAACCGAGTCGGCGTGCTTGTCAATCAGCTGGCCCGCGCCGTCCATCGCGGCCGTCCCCTTCCCGATTACTGGCGCGACATCGCGGACGACCTCAGCGCCCTCTTGAACAGGATCACCCGCGACTATGGTGCCTAAGCTGATCAAGGGCGGATCGTTCAAGGGCGCGGCAGCCTACCTGCTCCATGACAAGAACGCGGCGACCTCGGCCCGCGTCCTGTGGACCGAAACCCGCAATCTGGCCACAAGCGATCCCGAAACCGGCTGGCGGATCATGGCGGCGACCGCCATGGATGCCGACCGACTCAAGGCCCAGGCCGGCATCAAGGCCACGGGCCGCAAGGCAACCCAGAGCGTCATGCATCTGGTGCTCTCATGGCATCCGGATGAAGCCGAAGGTCTTGATCGCGATCAGATGCTGGCCGCCGCCGAAAGCGCTGTTGCCGCGCTCGGTGGCGGCGACAGGCAGGCCATCATCCTGGCCCACAATGACTGCGAGCATCCGCATGTCCATGTGCTGCTCAACCGCCATTCCCCGCTCGACGGGCGCATTCTTTCCAGCTCCAAGGAAAAGCTGAAGCTCTCCAAGTGGGCGGAGACCTATGAGCGCGGACGCGGCCAGATCTATTGCGAGGAGCGCGTGCTCAACAATGAGGCGCGGGATCGCGGCGACTACACGCGCGCCGAAAAGGAAACATCCCGCCCGATCGTCGAAGCCGAAAAGCTCGCGCGCGAGGCCGCCAACGACAATCCGGACAAGGCCGCCCGATTGCGCGAGGAGATCACGGCCCGCGCCTGTGATCTCGGCAAGCGCTCCCGCGCCATCGCCGAGCGGCATAAGCAGGAATGGCAGGCCTGTGAGGCTACACATAAAACACGCCGCGCCGAGATCAGGTTGAAAGCACAGCAGGGAGCCAAGCGAGCGCGTTCCCGCATCGCGCAGGAATTTCGTCCTGCCTGGCGCGAGCTCCGTGTCCTCGAAATATCCGAGCGGGCATCATTCGAGGCGAATGAGCAGAGCCGGCTCGGACGCATGCGAAATCTGCTCCGCGCCGCCGATCCGGCCCGATCGGCGCTTGACGGCGATCCGCTGCGGGCGGTGAGCCGCCTGTGGTCAGGAATGTTCTCAGGCGAGAAGCGGGCAGAGTTCCTGACAGCGCAACACATAGAGCGGCGAAGGCGGCTTGAGGCGGAACAGCGGAAAGCGATAAAGCAGGCAAAGCAGGCCATCCATGCCGAAGGTAAGCGAACATTGGGCCAAAGTGCCCGGACCTACCATGCTGAGCGCTCATTCCTCGCCTGGGCGCAGAGCGGCGAGCGTGCGAAATTACGAGCCGAATGGTATCAGCTGGGCCGCGATCGGCGCGGGGCGTATCAGAAGCTGCAGGTTTCTCATGAGAATAAGCAGGAATTTGCTCGGCAAGCCATCCCGCGCGGTTATTTTGATCGGATTAAAAAACTTGCACAGGCAAAACGCGATGCCGCCCCTGAGCAAAATAATACGCGCGATCAAGAGCGCGATTAAGCACTCCGGCGCAGATTGAAGCTTTCTCCGTCCGGCGAAGTGAGATGACCGAGACGAGCAAGCGCTAAGATAGTAAGAGCTACGCGGCGTTTCACCTGTAATCCCTGTGAAAATGTGCGGGCAATAGCATCTACGGTCATGGGGCTGCGAGCCCCGGCGAGGACGCCCATGACGGCGGCGGTTTCGGCCAGTTCTTCACCGGTCGGGAAGGTTGGTTTATCGCGTGTTTCGGTGAGCGTGGCGACAACGCGGTCGCGCAGCTCTCCTTGCGCCGCACGGGCTTCGGCGCGTAATTTTTTGCGCTCTTCCTCCAGTCGCGCTTTGTCCCAGTCCGAACCGAATTTCAGTATCTGATATTCCGGGCGCAGCCAGCGGACCTGTCTCCTGGCTTCCTCGGCTGAACGCTCGGCATTCAGATCGATAAGGCGCTGAAGAATTTCCTCTTCCGTCAGCGTTTCAGGCCAGCCGTAGGCTTCGAAGACCAGCGCATCAAGCCGAGCATGCAACTCCTTCAGGATCAGCACAAGGCCTTCGCTGTAGATGCGCTCGTCATCCGCTGTGAGCGCCTCACCTGCCTTCAGCTTTTCCAACACATTGTACATCTGCGTAATGGTCAGGCGCGGATGCTCAGCCTGACGCGCCTTACGGTGCATGTCCAACTCTTCGGCGACTGTGCGGATCTGGGGTTTCAGCTCATCCGATGTTTCAGGAAACGGGAACGGGTCGAAACAGCGGGATTTATTGTAACGGGGCCGGTCTTCCAAAGTGCCACCGGCATAACGAGCCCAGGTCACATGAATCCGTGACGACAGGACGCCGAGATGGAACGGATCATCCAGCGCTACGCAGACGAGCATATTGTCCGGCAGTATGTCTGCCCCCAGGAATTGAAAAACTCGATGCTTCGCCGTTTCCACCGTCGCAATATAGCGGGGCAATCCTTCGAGTGCGGGGCGCAGCTTCTCACGCGGTTTCCCGAACGTCCACCATCGCGTCAAATACTCTTGCGCATCGCGAGTACCCGACCTCTCAACTTGATTTTGCCGTGCGGCTTTGGTCGTGGACAGCAGATGCTGATAGACTTCCGGAAAGCGCTGACGCACTTCGTCTTCGGTCAAGCCGAACAGGTCGATGACCATGACGCCGCGCGGCGTTGCCGTAAGATCGCGTCCGTTTCGATAGCGCCGGATATGCCGATCAAGCCCAGGACGTTTGCCAAGCCCAAGGAATTCGGCCTGTTGCGGAGTGACGATGAAACCGTCGCCATGCAGTTTCATGCCGGGCGAACAGAGGCCTTCCGTAGCCTGCAATGAACTTGCCCCCGTAACATCTGCGCCAACAGTCAAATCCGAGTTGATTCGGCCACGCGTCACCTCGAATTCAATCTTCGGTTCATCCGTATCCAGCGCTTCTTCACGGATAACCTTCCGAAGCACCCCATCTTCGCGCCCAGGTAAACCGAC
>CAYVJO010000428.1:0-1676 GCA_964451735.1 uncultured Hyphomicrobiaceae bacterium
GTCGCTGTCGCCCCGGTAGTGAATATGCGCAATGCCGCATGGTCCACGTTTTATCTCGGACAAGAGCCATACCTGGCTGGCGCATCCTGGAACTTTGTATTCTGGCGCATGTTCATCGGCGCTGAGAGGCTCCAAGCCGTTTCCCAGTTCGATAACGTAGCGATAACGGTCTTCCCAATCATCCAGGAATTCGAAATTATCGACGATTTCATCGATTGAAGGCATCGGCTTTCCGTAGCGTATTCATATTGCTATATGAGCCTGTGTCTCAGAATTTCAATTGTATTTCTGAGCTTCAACTGGGCATTGCGCGTCACATGCCGCTTTCTCTCTAACCTCAATGACGCCAGTCAGAATATTGACGCGCTCAAAATAGCACTGTCCGCCTTCATCGGTAATTCGGTTGACCCTGCGCCGATCCGGCTCCTGGAATTCCTGGCAGATCGTGGTTAGCTCAACCTGCACCGCGATCACTGGATCTGTTACAGATGAGGGCTGCGAAACCCTGCCAGAGAAACCAGCAAACGCCGGAGTAAACAAGCTGGCGAGACTGGCTAGGTCCTGTTCGCGGTTTGGCTCGATCCAGCGCTGATAGGCAGGCTTGTTCCGTGGGTAAACACCAATATGGATGTTATTATTGGGGCAAGCACCATATGAAATGGCGAGCTCTTTATTGATCTGAACTTTCGAGCGTCTCATCTCCAAGAAGCATTCCGCATTTTTGTCGGCAAGATTTAGCTGGTGCTCCGCCATATTTACGGAAATCACGCCCTTATAATCAGGATCGTAGATCTTCAAATACACATCCTTAAGGGGCTCATACAACCCGACAGCCGATACGATTATCCCGCCAAACGCCGTGCCTTTCCAAATACGGTTCGAACTCGATTGTGCGCTAACGTGTTCCATAACTCCCGTCCCCTACACTTGTTTTAGTCTGCCAAACCCAGCAGTAGCATCAATACACTCGTTGCTTCATCTTAGGGTAAATAACATCTGCCCTGTATAGGCTGAACCTATTTTGAATAAAACCGCTGGTCAGTCCAGATCAACGGTGCGCCGTCAATGACATCTGGCTTAATGCGCTTCATCCCAATTCAAAGCCGCTCTCGCATCCACCTTGAGAGGGACCGACAGCGTCGCCGCCGGCTCGGCGGCTTTCTCCATGATCCGTCTTGCAACGCTTATCGTTCCATCGACTTCGTCGTCCCGTGCTTCGAATATCAATTCGTCATGTACTTGCAACAACATGCGCGCCGAAAGCCCTGCTTCGACAAGCGCGCCAGGCATCCGGATCATCGCGCGCCGGATGATGTCTGCCGCCGTTCCTTGTATTGGCGCATTGATCGCGGCACGCTCGAAAAAGCTGCGCATGGCCCTATTGGCGCTCGCGATTTCGGGGAAATGAATTTTACGCCTGAACACCGTCGTCACATACCCATTTTGCCTCGCGCTTTCCTTGGTCGCTTCCATATAGTCGCGTATGCCGGGGAAACGTTCGAAATAACGGGCGATATAATCTCCGGCCTCGCTCCGCGAGATGTTCAAATTCTGCGCCAGGCCAAAAGCGGAAATTCCGTAAATGATACCGAAGTTGATCGCCTTCGCTCGGCGCCGGACTTCCGAAGGCATATTTTCGATGGGTACGCCAAACATCTCCGAGGCCGTCATTGCGT
>CAYVJO010000428.1:1686-3004 GCA_964451735.1 uncultured Hyphomicrobiaceae bacterium
TTGCGTGGATGTCCAGATCATCCGCGAAGGCTTGTTTGAGCGCATTAATATCGGCGACATGTGCGAGAACGCGGAGCTCGATCTGGCTATAATCGGCCGATATGAGCTTGTGACCCGGCTCCGCTATGAAGGCGGTTCGGATTTCGCGCCCTTCCGCTGTACGAATGGGGATGTTCTGCAAATTCGGGTCAGTTGAGGCGAGACGGCCTGTCGAGGTGGCGGCGAGCGCGTATGACGTATGGATACGGCCTGTTTCAGGGTTGATGTGTCCTGGAAGCGTGTCGGTATAAGTACTTTTCAGCTTGGAAAGCTGCCGCCACTCCAGCAATTTCAGTGGGAGGCGTTTTTGATCCTCTGTGAGGCTTTCGCTGTTGGCGAGATCTTCGAGAACGTTCGCGCCGGTGCTCCATGCGCCTTTGCCTGTCTTCTTTCCACCTGGATAGCCCAGCTTTCCGAAAAGCACCTCGGAGAGCTGTTTCGTCGATGCGACGTTGAAGGGCTCAGCCGCCAGATTGTGGATCTCGATTTCGATTTCAGCCAGGGATTTTGCGAACTGGCTGGACAGCCGGCGCAAAACGGCCGGCTCGATCTTGATCCCCGCGAATTCCATATCGGCGAGCACATGGATCAAAGGCCGCTCCAGCCTTTCATAGACGGACGCCATGCCTTCGGCGGCAAGGCGCGCGGAAAAAACTCGCCAGAGCCGCAATGTGACATCGGCGTCCTCTCCGGCGTATTCCGTCGCCTGCGGGATCGCGACCCTATCGAAAGTCGTTTGCGATTTGCCGCTGCCGGCGACATCCTTGAAGGCGATCGGCTTATGCCCGAAGTGACGCTGTGACAGCTCATCCATTCCATGCGACCCGATCCCGCAATCGAGCGCGTAGGACATGAGCAGCGTATCGTCGATCGGGGCAAGGCGGACGCCATAGCGCCGCAGGATTTGAATGTCGTATTTCAGGTTCTGGCCGATTTTCAGAACGCTCTCATCCTCGAAAACCGGTTTGAGGATTCCGAGCGCTTCGTCGAGCCGCATCTGCTTGACGCCTTCACCCCCGCCATCGAAATCGAGCCCCTCCGTCGCAGGCCGGTGACCGAGAGGGATGTAGCACGCCCGGCCCGGCGCGAGTGCGAGAGAGACGCCAGCCAATTCGGCCCGCATGGCGTCCAGCGAGGTCGTCTCCGTATCCACGCATATGTGGCCCTGCTCCACCGCCTCTGTGACCCATTCGCGAAGGCGGCCCGGCTCGGTCACTGTCTCATAGGCTTTCACGTCGAAAGGTATGCCGCGCAATTTCGCAAGCCGTTCCGCCGCAAG
>CAYVJO010000429.1:0-2997 GCA_964451735.1 uncultured Hyphomicrobiaceae bacterium
GTTCATGATCATGACCAAGGTCGGCGCCTACGCGATCATCCGCGTCTACGGGCTGATTTTTGGGGCCGGTGCGGGGCCGCTTGGCGCCGTCGTCGCGCCGCTCATCATCCCCGCCGCGCTCGTTACCTTGCTGGTCGGCGCCGTGGGCGTGCTCGCCAGCCGTAGCCTGCGCGACCTCGTCTGCTTCTCCGTCGTCGCCTCGATGGGCAATCTGCTGATTGCTGTCGGCCTGTTTGACAGCGTCGGCACGACAGCGGCGCTATACTACATCGTACACAGCACGCTGGCGGGCGCGGCTCTGTTCCTGCTCGTAGACCTGATCGCCGAGCGGCGCGGGACATGGCTGGACACGCTCGCCCCCGCGCCTACTATCGCCATGGAGACGCTGATCGGCGGCCTGTTCTTCCTGGCCGCGATCGCTATGGTCGGGATGCCGCCTCTGTCGGGCTTCATCGGCAAGCTGCTGATCCTCGACGCCACGCGCGCCGCTCCTGATGCGCCGCTCATCTGGGCGGTCGTGCTCGGCTGCAGCCTGCTGATGATGATCGGGTTCGCTCGTGCCGGTTCTGTGATTTTCTGGAACAATCCAAAGCCGGTGGGGGCCGCGGCACGAGTCGCGCCGCCTCGTCTCCCCGCAGCCGGTCTGCTGCCGATCGTTATCGTCGGCCTGCTGCTAGCCGGAACGGCGGCGCTGTCCTTTGCCGCAGGCCCGTTCACCAGCGCCTTTGAGGCGACCACGGGACAGTTGCTGGACCGCGATGCCTATGTGCGCGCCGTGCTCGGAGCGGACGCGCGCATTCTGACCGGGGAGAACTAGCGTGCTCCACCGCCTTTTCCCGCACCCATGGCTCAGCGTCTGGATCGTCGCCGTCTGGCTGCTGCTGAACAACGCTCTGTCGGTCGGTCACGTGGTGCTTGGCCTGATCCTGGGCATGCTCATTCCGTTTGCCACCAGCGCATACTGGCCAGGCCGACCAAAGATCCGCGCACCGCTGATGATGCTCGAATTCACGCTGGTCGTGCTCTGGGACATCGTCGTGTCCAACGTCCAGGTGGCCTATCTGATCCTGTTCCGCCGGAGCGACAGCCTGCGGTCGCAGTTCGTCGCAGTACCGCTTGAGCTGAGGACGCCGGAAGCCATCACCGTGCTGGCGGGGACCATCACTATGACGCCGGGAACCGTGTCCTCCGATGTGAGCGCGGACGGCCGCTCCCTGCTGGTCCATTGCCTGGAAACCGATGATCCGGACGTCACCATCGCCCAGATCAAGCATCGCTACGAGCGCCGACTGAAGGAGATATTTGAATGATCGCCATCTCTTGCATGATTGCGCTGATCGCCATCAGCGCCGCTATCATCATGAATCTCTACCGCATGGCGATCGGCCCGGATGTGACGGACCGCATCCTTGCCCTCGACACGATGGTCATCAACGCCATTGGGCTGATCGTACTGATGGGCATTCTCTACGGCACGACCATGTATTTCGAAGGCGCGCTGCTGATCGCAATGGTCGGATTCGTGACGACTGTGGCGTTCTGCAAGTATCTGCTGCGCGGCAATGTGATTGAATAGGAGGAGCGACATGCACTGGATTGGCGAATTGGCGGTCTCTGCCTTGATCCTGGTCGGCGCGTTCTTCCTGCTTGTCGGCTCATACGGCTTGGCAAAACTTCCCGACATGATGCGGCGCCTGCATGGGCCGTCGAAATCGACCACGCTCGGCATCGGCTCGCTGCTGATCGCCTCTATGCTCTATTTCGTCGTCGCAGGCGGCCATCTTTCGTTCCACGAATTGCTGATCACGATATTCCTGTTCCTGACCGCGCCCGTAACCGCCCATATGGTTGCCAAAGCGCACATTCTGCGATCGAAGACAGACCGCAGAAGCTTGCCACCGACGGGCAGGCCAGACGGCTGGGCAACCCTGGACGCGCACAAGTGAGTGAGCTGTCTCGGGAACGAGCCTCGGGCTCGCTGCCAGAAGGCGGTACAGCGCGACGACATGTGCCGCCACCCCCTTCGCCTTGCTTGCGTTGCCGCGCGTTAAAGGGTTTCCGCGCGGCCACTCGCCCCTGCTCATCGCCAAACATGGGGCGGGGCTTCTTTAGTCAGTAGTCACCCTATAGTCGCCAAGCTTTTCGTCGTAGACCATGTGATGGCTTACGGGCCAATCATTTGAAGCGGCTTCAAAAAGCTGAATGAACGTAGTGAACGGTATACGCCAAATCACATTGTTTCGGTCGCAGTTCGAAACAACCAATAGATGCGACCAATTCCTATCCGGGGCGCGGTCAACGAAGCTTACGTAGGCATGTATGCACTGATTGCAGACATAGAGAACGGGTTTCTTATCTACTTTCTCTGCGTTCCAATCGTTTTTTTTGACTGAGAAGCGGTTAAGCCTGGTCACAGTTTTGACGACCTGGGGCACTAAAAACGTCTAGCTGCAACTTCGCAACGCGGGATGAAACCTTGTGGAGTTCGACCATTCGCCGAACCATGAAGCACCCAACCATAACGTCGCGTTCGACGGTACACACTGCGCGTTCCGACCAACGTTTCGGCTTGGCAACCGGACGGATAGACTTCGCAATGCGGGCGAGTTCTTCTTTCCAGTAAAAGGATTCTATAACCATGTAACCGCCGCGTTGCCGTGCTTCGTAGGTGCCGACTATGCTACGGCCCGAAGGCTGCGTGCAACTTAGCACATCACGTTTTCGTGATCGGTCGGGGCGGTTTTCGGGGGATTGGGGCAACTTCGGCGCTGCGAAACCCTGTGATTACAGAGTTAGTAGATTCGGCAGAAGCCGAAATTATCCAATGAAATCAATGTGGACTGGTTGCGGGGGCTCGCCTTCGCCAGCAACCTCATCCAGAGGATGACGCTATAGATTCCAATGACTTATGGTCTTTGGAAGCCGTTATCGCTGGGGTTTTCTCGAGCTAACCGCGAATTTTGGTGATGGGGTTTTCAGGCGGCGTCTTTGTTAGCG
>CAYVJO010000430.1:0-2982 GCA_964451735.1 uncultured Hyphomicrobiaceae bacterium
CTTTAGAAAACAATTGTTCAGAGCATTGAATTGCATGTTGTAAATGTTCTTCGGTTTTGGCCACGTCCCAAAGAAACTTGTGGAAACGTAGGCGACCTGCGGTACCGTTAAACAAGTCAGGAGAATCATAAGCTTGTTTCGAAATTTGTCTTCCCTTATCAACAGCAGCGGCAATGAACTTCTTTTCCCCCAAAGCTAGCCCTGCTTTCAGCATCGCCAATCCGACTCCAGCTTCTCCAACGTAAAGACCTGGGTGAGTGGCTTCGTAAAGTGGATAGAAGTTACAGAGGTTTAATGCTGCCTCCTCTAAAGTGAACCAAACTTCAGGATCGTCCAGTTCAGTAGCTACTTCAGCAAGCATTAGTACTATTCCAGCGATCCCGAGTTCAATATCTTTCTGAATCGGAGCAGTCGGATCAAGATTGTCATATACCCAAGTAAGACCTGTGCTATTGTTTGGCATCACGGCTGATCGACATAAATCTAGAACTATCTCATGCACTAGTTCTCGTGGTGTTGATACAGTCGGCTCCTTAGGGACGCTTTGAATATTATTTGTCGATTTACTATCATACTTTCGAAGGTGCTTGAGTATAGATTCAAGAGGTAACCTTCTGTTAGGTCTTGAATCAAGACAGTTATTTGTTAATTTCTGTAAACCGCCTGGCACACCAGGATTTAGAAGACAAATTTTTCGGTTTAGAATATTCCTTCTATTTGGTGCGCTTGAGGGATCAGCACATGTAAGAATGCTATACAGTATGGCTCCAAAACTGTAGGTATCATCTTCTTGACTTAGTGATTTACCGAGAATCCTTTGAGGCGAAGCGAATCCTGGAGTCCAGCCACCAAGTACAATCGAATTATCGTTGGCAAACCTTGATCCATCAAAATCAATAATCCATGCTTCGTCCTCATTTATAATTATGTTTGATGGCTTTAAATCACCATGGATCACACTATGGGTATGAATCTGTAGAACAGTTTCAATAATAGAAGATAGAATTTTAATGATATTTGAAATATCTAGAAAACCTGATATAGCAATTTCAGTAATAGTTTTTTCAAGTGTTTTGCCAGGAACAAAATCCATGACAATAGAGATGGAATCGATAGTTTCAATCAACTCTCGAAGTCTCGGTACTCGGTTCGTACAATTTAATTTTCTAAGTACTCTTGCTTCATGTCGAAAACGTTTTATAACAGGATTAGGTACTCCAACTTTGCTCTGCTTAACAATACAAAGATCCCCTCGTTCCAAGTCAGCTGCTAGAAAAATGTAACTCTCGGGATTTTCGGAAACAACATGTCCTAGCAGAAAGCGATCAGACATTAATAAGGAGCGACTGTTCGTTGTTTGAACTATTCCTATTTGCTCGAACGGGTCGGGTACCCAAGACGGAGCCTTAAATAGACGTCCACGTACGTCAGGTTCTAGGATTCCTTGTGGATTCTCAACTGCAGGAACGACCTGACCAGTAGAGGTTTGAAGCCACATTGCCTCAAATGCACCAAATCTATAAAAGACTGTACTTGTCGGGGTTAAACGACGGTCTGACCGAATAAGAGGTCCTTGAAGGCCTTTGGTTACTTTATCTAATAATCCAGCTAAGTAGGCTGCATGTTCAGCATTGGACGGGTAAACAGTAATAAATTTGCCAACCTGAGAAATACCAAAATCACCGCTATTTAAGCTATCAAGTTGATCAATAGAAGCAACAATCTTAAACGAGAAATTTTCTGACAACAGAACAGGTAGTACTTTGTATAAAGTCTGGTGAGCAAGATCAATATTGGAAGAAATGTGGAGTTTCCAACCTTGCGCCAGATTCTTACTTTTCAAACAATCTACATTGATCCAATCTGAAACGCATTCAATCTTCCAGTCCTTAAGGTTATCTACATATTGAAATATTAATTGACTAACTAGAACGATGAAGCCACAGCCATCTGTTTGCAATTGATGTTCCATGATATGAGAGAAACCTTAGTTTTAGATACCTTGCTTATGGTGAGAAATAGAATTAATATAAAGTATCAGGCTAATCTCATTAGCGAAACTTCAAGAGTGAAAAGCTACAACTATTCCACTGCGCATCCTTATACCAATTCAATTTAAAGCGGCGCTTAATACTCTAGGCGCTCTGAAAACAGATTTACTGTCTAATAAGGCTTTTGGCTTAGATGCAGTGGAATTAAGCTGTTAGGCATTTGAACCGCACTAGTACAATTGCTACAAAAGCCTTGTAGCAAAGGCCTTGCGGAATCCAACATGCAATTTAGATGCTCAACAGCTTATTAGGCTTTTCTTCATAACGAATTGGTATTAACCCCCTGGTAAATTGGCCTTAAATGAGTTTGTACATCCGCCACAAAGAAAAAATGTTTGCTTTTTGCAAGTCGCCACACAGAAATTTGTTAGCTTAAGTTCTGGAGGATCATCATCTGGGTCTTCAAGAGCTATTACATATGATTGAAGCTCGGTATCAGTTAGATCACAGCGTCTCTGCAATTTAGCTAGAGCAACAATCGACATCCCAGAAGCTCGAAGGAGTTCGATTTGATCTTTTCTGATTTCGTCACAAAAATCATCATCAAACATGGCTCGCTTAGCCACTTTTGCTAGTACCTCTGCGGCTTGCTCTAATTCTGATTTTGGTGGTTCACATCCTTTGCCATATTTCTCCGACATTTTGCTCCTCCATAATTAACTTAACTTCAAAAACGATAGTTAATATAAATGATCGAGCCAAAGTAGGTAATTTGCAATTATGCTTTAAGCTCTCAGTAAGGAATTTCATGAAAATTTTATACTGCGCAAAAGTACTATAAAAAGTGCTTCAGTCGAATGTCAATAAATCACCGCTCGCCAGCAAACAATCTTCATCAAACTATAGAAAAGTTAATCTTGAGTTTGAGGTCGGGTAGTCGGGTAAAGGAGGAGGTTTTAGCTATGGCCCCCTCCCTCCCCTCAGAACCGTA